>DATDJH010000063.1:0-5634 GCA_036520635.1 Acidimicrobiia bacterium | reverse complement strand
GAATAGTGCCAGATGGTCGACGGTCTGTCAACTGCTTCTCCCATCAGCTTTCGCCTCTCCTACGGACCCCGATAAACTGCCGGCCTCGCAGCGGTTGGCTGCCGGGGGCCCATAGCTCAGCCCGGTTAGAGCGCATCCCTGATAAGGATGAGGTCCGTGGTTCAAGTCCACGTGGGCCCACCTCAGAAACCCCTTCGAATTAGGGGGTTTCTTGCGGCAAACCCGATTCCTGGTCCTCGCGGCGTCTGACCACGGTCAGCCAGATGGCGGCCAAAACCGGCACCAGGAACACAAATAGGTAATAGCCGAGGCCCTGCACCGTCATTCCGACAAATGCGCCGGCAAGGGAGACGAGCAGTTGGATCCCTGAGCCGTTCTCACTCTCAGCCGATACCTGATCCGGCAAGGAGCCTCTCGGGGGATCGAAGTCGGCAAAGAACCCCACCGTGTCTGCCCGGGTGGTGGTGGTCGTCGGAGGCAGAGTTGTGGTCGTCGTTGGAGGCGGGGGCGATGGACTGGCGTGCTTCACCGGAGGCTGGGAGGTCGAGGTCGTGGTGGTCGCCGCAGTCGTGGTGGTAGTCGCTGGCGGTGCCTTGGTTGTGGTCGTGACTGCCTTGGTAGTTGTCGTCGTGGGTGGGGCAGTCGTCGTGGTTGTGGGTGGGGCAGTAGTCGTCGTAGTCGGTGGTGGAGGCGGAGCGGTGGTCGTGGTCGTAGTGGTGCTGCCATTGCACCAGTCGTTCCACCAGCCGCACCGGTGGCTGTAAGAAGCCGTCTGAGTTGCTGCCGATGCCGACGGGGCGGCCGAACCGACAAGCCCCAGCACCAGAAGGCCCGCGCCGATGGCGGTGACACGGCGACGGGTCAACTCAAGCGCCCTTGCTCATCGCGGGGTGGAGGATGATCTGTGCGCTCTCCGCCTCCACAAGGGGAAGCGAAACGGTGAAGGTAGTGATGTCGTCTGTCCGCTCGTAAACGACTGAGCCGCCCATCGCTTCGGCGAGCTCACGGACGATGAACAACCCGAGACCGACGCTCTGGCTGGGAGCGCCCTTCCCGCCGTGGGGGAAGGGTTCGAAGAGCTGATCGACGATCGCGTCCGGAACTCCGGCTCCGTTGTCCGCCACCACCAGCTCGTAGGTGTCAAGAGTCTCGGTGCCGGTGACGCTGATCCTTGGCCCCCCGTACTTCACCGCGTTGGAAATGAGGTTCTTCAGGACCTGGCGGAGCCGGAACTCATCCGCGATTACCGCCGCCGGGTCCAGATTCACATCGATGGCGATCCCACGCCGGTGGAACATGGCGAGGGCTCGATCCGCAACCTCGGCTACATCTATCGGCTCGACCCGGATCTCGAGCTGACCGCTCTCCAGCCCCGCCGAGGCCAGGATGTCATCGGTCAACTGCGACATGTCCTCGGCTTCGGTGCGGATCATGCCGATCATCTCCGCAGCCTCGGCCGACGCCCGTAGAGATGGGTCTTCCAGAACTGCGGCCAAACCGCTGATACCGGTGAGCGGAGTACGGAACTCATGCACCACGGTCCGCAACACGGAGTTGTGGGCATCGCGGATCTCCCCCTCATGCTTCAACTGGAGGGAGAGCTCCCTCACTTCAACCGTCTTGCGCGCCATAGACCGGGTCCAGATGACGAGGACCAGCGGTGCAAGGCCCACGGTGGCGATTCCGAGCACGATTCCGAGCACGCTGTAGGCCGACCCCATCAAATCGAGGTAGGCCACCAAACCGAGCCGCAACCCGTCGAGGGAGGAAATCAATTCCCGGAATCGGAGGTCGACGTCTTCCTGATTGATCTCTCCCGTCCCAATGGAGTCCACCGCCGCTCTGGCAGCTGCCGCAAAAGCCGCGGCGCCGGCGATGGCGTCCTCGGCGTCCGGAGCCCCTTCGAGACTGGCAATGGAGTCGTCAAAGGCCGAGAGGGCGTTGGTTGCCTCCTGGGCGGAAAGGCTCTGCTGATCTTCCGATCCCAAGGCCGCCAGTGCGATGTGGGATCGGGCCACCGTCGCCGCACGGCCGGCCTCATCTGCGTTGTGCAGCTGGACCGAAGCTCGGGCCACGTTCTGGCTCAACTGGACGGCACCGAACAGGGCGCCGGCGGTCACGGCAACCACGGCGGCCGCGATGAGAGCCGGGCGAATTCCGAGACTGAGCCGGTCTTTCGACGGCGGCTTTTCGTTCTCGGTCGTTCCAGCGCCTAGAGCAGTCCCATCCGAAGCGGGAGTCATGCCTATAGATCGGCAAAACAGGCCCGATTTCTTGAACCAGGGAGGGGGGCGGTGGACCCATCCTCCGAGCGTTGGATCCATAACTCCTGCTACACAGACGGCAATGTCTGCCGGCACACCTCTGGATGTCCAAGCCGCCCGCGCCCGTTTTCCCGCCCTGCAACGCCTGGAGGGGGCCGTTCAGGCGGCCTACCTCGACGGGCCTGGCGGAACTCAGGTCCCTCAGGAGGTCATTGACGCGATCTCCGTCGTGCTCCATGAAGGAGTAAGCAATCTCGGAGGAGGCTTCGGGTCGTCCGAATTCGCCGAAACCATTACAGCCGATGCGCGCCAGGCCATGGCAGACCTGTTCAACGCCGATCCAGCCGAGGTGTCTTTCGGTCAGAACATGACGAGCATCACGTTCGCGGTCAGCCGTGCCCTGGCCACTACCTGGAAGCCTGGTGACGCGATCGTTGTCACCAGCCTCGATCACGACGCCAACTTCACACCCTGGGTTCGTGCTGCGGGAGACGTCGGGGTCGAGGTTCGGATTGCCGAATTCGACACCGCCAGCGGTGAGCTCGACCCGGACGTCATCGGACGGCTCCTCGATGACAGAGTCCGTTTGGTGGCGGTGTGTGTTGCCTCGAACGCCATCGGCACGGTGGTCGACGTGCAGGGCGTTGCATCACTCGCACACGAGACCGGAGCGCTGGTCTATCTCGACGCGGTCCACGCCGGGCCCCATCGGCTTCTGGATGTTCAGGCATTCGACTGTGATTTCCTGGTGGCATCGGCCTACAAGTTCTTCGGGCCTCACACCGGGATTCTCTACGGCAAGCTGGATCGTCTGGCCGGCCTCGACGCATACAAGGTGCGGCCGGCACCCTCCGACCCACCTGGGAAGCTGGAGACGGGGACCCAGTCATTCGAGTCGATGGCCGGAGTCACCGCCGCGGTCGACTACCTGGCCAGCTTGTCCGGCAAGGACGGCGGGTCACGGCGGGATCGTCTCCAGGACGCCTATTCCGCGATCGGGGACCACGAGCGCACGCTCTCCGAGCGCTTTCTCTCCGGGCTGGAGTCGGTGCCTGGAGTCAGGGTTTACGGGGTGCCAATCGCCGATCAACGGCGGGTCGCCACCTTCGCCATTGGGATCGAGGGACACTCCCCTGATTCGGTGGCCGCCCACCTCGCCCGAGCCGGCGTCTATGTCTGGTCAGGTCACTACTACGCGGTGAATGCGATCGACCGCCTCGGAGTCCTCGATCAGGGCGGCCTGGTTCGCATCGGATTTGTTCACTACAACACCCTCGAGGAGGTCGACCGGGCCCTCGAGGCCCTGACCGACCTGTAGGCGTTCAGACCTCGTCTCGGTCCGGGCCCGGGTCCTCTTTGACCCACTTCCCATTCCTGCGGGCCGCGTCGACCAAGAGGAACTCGATCTGACTGTTGAGGCTGCGCAGGTCCTCGGCCGCCCATCGCTCGAGGACCCGATGCAGTTTCGGGTTGATCCGCAAGAGAAAGCTCTTGCGATCGGTCATCCCGGATAGAGAGTGCCGGCGTTGACCACTGGCTGCACGCTTCGGTCGCCGGTGAGGACCACCATCAGGTTGGAGACCATGGCGGCCTTGCGCTCCTCGTCGAGTTCGACGATGTGCTCGGCGGCAAGCTGCTCTAGGGCGTCCTGGACCATGGTTACGGCACCGCGAACGATGAGCTTGCGAGCCGCGATAACGGCCCCGGCCTGCTGGCGGCGCAACATCTCGCCGGCGATCTCCGGGGCGTAGGCCAATCTGCGCAGACGGCAATCGCGGATTGTCACCCCGGCCTCGTCCAGGCGGTCCTGGAGCTCACTCTGCAGCGTCGCCGTGACATCGTCCGCGTTGGCACGAAGTGAAGGGCCCTCGTCTTCGATGTGGTCGTAGGGATACTCACTCGCCACATGACGGATCGCCGCCTCCGACTGCACCTTGACGAAATGCTCGTAGTCCTCGACGTCGAACGCGGCGCGGGCGGTGTCTACCACCTGCCAGTTGATGACCGACGCGATCTCCACAGGGTTGCCCACTGCGTCGTTGACCTTGAGCACATCCGAATCGAACGTCCGAATCCGCAGTGAGACCTGCCGACGTTGTGTCAAAGGGTTGACCCAACGAAACCCGTTCTTGCGGACCGTCCCCGAATAGTGACCGAAGAGGGTCACCACCCGGGACTGATTCGGCTGGTTGATGAACAGCCCGGGCACAATGAAAGCCCCGATCAGGAACACCAGGCCTGCGGCCGCGATCAGCCAGCCGTCGTCTTGTGACAGGGCCACCACGAAGGCGATCACCCCGCCCAACCACAAGACCACGGCGATAGTCGCCATCAACCAACCCGAGAAACCCTCGACCAACCGCTCAGCGGACATCGATTGCCTTTCTGTCATATCACGATGATATCACCGTGATATGACAGTTTCAATATCCGAGCTCGATCGATCCCGACGGATGGGAGATCGTGAGCCTGGTGATCTCGGAGGGCCCGTCGACGACAGCCACCTCATCGGTGTTCGCTCCCAGCCAGCCTCTCAACTCCTCGGCCCGTCCGCTGAGAGTCAGCTTCTCCATCGGGCCCTGACCCTCGAGGAGGCGTCCCGGATGGTCGGGCATGTCGATGTCCCACTGGATGAAGAAGGGATGGCCCCGGTTCAGGGTCTGTTCGAGCCCCGCCAACTGCCAACGAAGCTCAATACCGTCGGGTGTGGTTCTGGACATCGCAGTCGGCTTCAGCTGCAAGCGTTTGGTAACTGAGGCAATGTCGCCCGTCCGCATGCACAAACCCACCGGCAGCATCGACTTCTCTTCGATCGAGACGCTGGCCCACATCCCGAACGGGTTGGCTCTGGCTGCTCGTCGATCGACGACGGTCAACAATTCGATGTAGTTGTCGCCGAGAGGAATGATCCGGTTGGCGGTGCCCAATCCGGCGTGGCGGCCGCCGGCGACCGACCGGAGTCCATGCCGCCTCAGGAACCAGTCCGACGCCTGATCCAGATCAGGTGCACAGAAGATCACATGGTCGATGACGAGGTCAGACTTGGCCAATGCTTCCTCTCCTACCTGTTTCGATTGTTGTCATCACATCGGCCGTAGACTCGGCCATGTGAAACGTCTTTCTCCCCTGCTCATACTTGGCGCCATCGTCGCCTTCGTCTTGATGCGTCGACGTGGTGGCGACCCGGTGGAGCCCGACTCCGCCTGGAGCCCGATTCTGCCCTCGTGATCGTCGGGGTTCTCATCACCGGAGACACCGCGGTCCGGGCCGCTCACTCTCTCAGCGCCCACCCCTCAGTTGATGAAGTCGTGGTCGTCGGCCCGGCGCGAAGCAAGAGCTTTCGCGTCGTGCCATCGGCCGAGGAGTGTGA
>DATDJH010000062.1:0-12087 GCA_036520635.1 Acidimicrobiia bacterium | reverse complement strand
CAATCCGGACAGCGCGTGGGGACCACATGCATTCGGCCTCTCCGCCCGCTCGGAGACGATCACCGAGTACAACGGCGGCGACGGCATCATTGGGATCCACGGAACGAATCGGCCAGGCTCCATCGGGAATGCCGCATCGCTTGGATGCGTCAGGGTTCCAAACGAGATGATCACCAAGCTCCACGGAATGGTTCCCATCGGGACCCCGGTGACGATTACCGCCTGACTTCCGAGCTTCTCATGGCGCGAACCGGATGTGCCCTCCGGACAGAACCACCACATCTCGCTCTTTGGATTTCGCCTCGATCAACAGTTCCCCGCTTTCGGCCCAGATCGAAGTGCTGATCGTCTCCCCGGGATACACCGCTCCCGAGAACCGAGCACGGAATGCGGCCACCCGCTCCGGTCGCCCGTCGAGAGCATGATCGACTGCAGCCTTGCCCACGATCCCGAAAGTGCACAGCCCATGGAGGATCGGACGCTCGAAACCGGCAAAGGCGGCGAACCCGGGGTCGGCGTGCAGAGGGTTCTTGTCACCTGAGGCGATGCGGTAGAGGAGGGCTTGCTGGGGAAGAGTTGGCGACTCGACAATGTGATCTGCCTGACGTGTCGGCGATTCCTGGCTCGAGCTGGGGCCGCCCTCACCGCCAAACCCTCCCTCACCGCGGAGATAAACCGCGGGTCGATTGGTGAAGAGCAACTCACCATCTTTCTCGAGTCTCGACTCGATCTCCAGGATCACCAGGGCGCCCCGTCCCTTGTCGTAGATGTCGGTCACGGTGCCTGATTGGATCGTGGTCCCCGACACCGGGATTGGCCGGTGGATCTCCAACTCTTGCTCGCCGTGAAGGACCGAGGCGAGATCGAAGTCAAGGCCATCGACCAGCCCCAGGCTCATCATCATTTCGAATGACGGGACCGTGGCGTAGGTGGGAAGCACCTGCAGATCGCCTTCATACGCATAGCGGAGCTCTCTTTCCTCGGTGGGTGGCACACCGGCTCCGATCCCGAGCTGATAGAGGATCACGTCGTCCTCGTCCCAGCTGTAGGTGGTGCCGGGGAGCGATGCCCCTAGTGCCTTCTCGATGTCGACCGGCATGGTCAGCCAGCCAGCATTTGAGCGAGGAGCATGATCTCCTCGTTGGTGGTCAGTGGGATCTCGTACTCAGAGATGTCACGGACCTGGTCCATGTGCTCGGACAACTCTTCGACCTCTGGAACAACGCCCTGGCCGGCAAGCCATCCCCGATTGGTCCCGATGAATATCCGCCCGTACCGACCCCCACCGACGGTGAAGATCTCATGGGTGTACTCGCTTGCCTCCGAGCAGAGGTAAACCACCATCGGCATCACCTGCTTGGGGTCAACCATCTCGGCGAAGGGCCCGAGCAGCTCCCCGGTCATCCGGGTTCGAGCGATCGGGGCCACTGCGTTGGACTTCACGTTGTACTTCATCCCCTCGATGGCGAGGACATTGGACAGGCCCATGATCCCGGCTTTCGCCGCGCCGTAATTCGCCTGACCGAAGTTCCCGAAGAGCCCGGAGGCCGAGGAGGTGTGGACGAAACGACCGTAGCCCTTCTCCTTCATCACGACGAAGGCGGGCTGTGACACATGGAATGCGCCCCGCAGATGGACATCGATCACCGCGTCGATTTCATCGAATGTCATGTTGGCGAACGAGTGGTCGCGAAGGATCCCGGCGTTGTTGACCACGATGTCGAGGGTTTCGAAGTTTTCCAGGGCACATTCGACGATGGCCGCTCCCCCCTCCCGCGTGGAGACCGAGTCGTAGTTGGCGACGGCCTCTCCACCAATCGCCCTTATCTCCTCGACCACCACATCGGCGGCCGCGGTCGATGCCCCGGTGCCATCCACAGCCCCGCCGAGATCGTTGACCACCACCCGCGCCCCGCGGCGGCCCAACTCGAGCGCGTACTCCCTCCCCAATCCACCACCGGCGCCGGTGACAATCGCCACCCGGCCATCAAATGTCACCGGCATGGTCAAACGCCGGTGTACAGGGCGTCGATCTGCTCTGCGTACTGCTCGACAACGACGTGCCGCTTGAGTTTGAGGGACGGAGTCACCTCACCCGAGTCCGGAGTCCACTCGTCGGGCACGATGACCCATTTCTTGATCTGCTCGACGCTGGAGACGGTGTCATTTGCGGCTTTGACGGCCTTCTCCACCTCAGCCTGAACCTCGGGAAGCACGGAGAAGCTGGCCAGGTCCCGATATTCCAGCCCGTGCGCCTCTGCCCATGCGGGCGCCTCCTCGTGATCGAGGGCGATGACAGCACTCAGGAACTTTCGGTTATCTCCGATGATGCAGGCCTTCGAGATGATCGGGTGGTTTCCGAGGGCGGCCTCCAGCTTGGCAGGGGCGATGTTCTTGCCCGCCGCAGTGATGATGATCTCCTTCTTGCGACCGACGATCCACAGGTAGCCGTCCTCGTCGATTCGGCCCAGATCACCCGAGTGCAGCCAACCATCGGAGTCGAAGGACTCCTCGGTGGCATCGGGCAGCTTGTAATAGCCCTGGGTGATGACCCCACCACGCATCAGGACCTCACCGTCCTCGGCGAGATTCACCTCGACGCCCGGCAGCGCTTGGCCTACCGACCCGGTCTTGTTGGCTCCCGGAAGGTTGGTGGTCGCGGGCCCGGTGGTCTCCGACATGCCATAAAGCTCGAACAGGGGGATCCCGATGGTGTGGAAGAAGGTGATCAGCTCCGCGTTGATCGGGGCGGCCGCGGTGATGGCCAACTCGACCGAATCCATCCCCAGCCCGTCGCGAACCTTGGACAGGACAACCTTGTCGAGGACTCCGGCGAGCATCGGCCCCGACTTGCCCTCGGCCTCGGCTTCGACCCGCTTCCGATTCGCAGCCAGGGCCCGATCGAGCAGGGTCTTCTTGACTCCGTGCTCGCCCTCGAAACGGGCGCTCAAACGGGAGTGGAACTTCTCGAACACCCGGGGCACTCCGAAGAAGATCGTGGGCCGGGCCTCCTGGATGTACTCGAGAACGCCCGCCATGTTCGGGCAGAACCACACCTGTCCGGCCATGTAGGTGCACAGGTAATGGGTGGCCAGACGCTCGGCGATATGAGCCAGGGGAAGGTAGGAGACCATGCGCGGGCCGAGGTCGATGTTCGCCGCCCTCCGCAGACACTCGGCGGTCCACACCACATTGCGATGGCTGATCATCACACCCTTGGGAGTGCCGGTCGTTCCCGACGTGTAGATGAGCGTCGCCAGCGACTCCGGCGTCATCCGATCGGCGGTGTGATTGACAGACTCAGGATCCTCCATGAGCCGTTGCTTGCCACGTGCGATCAACTCGTCCCAGCTCAGGACCCAGTCGGCCGTGTCGTAGTTCTCTGCCCCGGAGATCAATACGACGTAGCGAAGATCTGGAAGCTCGGAGCGGATCTCCTCCCAACGCTTCATGTACTCGAGATCCTCGAGGATTGCCACCGTCGCCCGGCAGTTCTCCGCGATGTACTGGATCTGGTTTGCGACCAACGTCGAGTAGATCGTCACACCAGTGGCTCCGGCGTGGATGGCCGCGTAGTCGCCTATCACGTGCTCTGGGCGGTTCCCGGCCATGATCGCGACGAACTGGCCCTCACCAACCCCCAGCGACTGGAGCCCGGCTGCTGCGTCGTGAACCGCGCTCCGGTATCCCTTCCAGCTCAGACTGGCCCACTCACCGTTCTCTTTCCAATGGATGGCGGGCTGGTCGCCGTACCGATCGGCATTCCGATCGAAGTAATCGATGATGGTTTTGCCTTCAATTTCGGCATCGATAGCCGCGCGCTCATCCAGGACAGCCGACTGCGTCATTCACTCCTCCGGGTCAGGAAATGCCTCGACTTTCGGAGCATACCGATTTCGGGTGATCTACATCCGGTCGCCAACCGATCGTTCCGATCAGCCTCCGGTGACAATCACCTCATAACTCTCGACGAGCTGAGGGACATATGTGTAGTCGGGGGCAACCGTGAAGGCTCCCTCGAGCACTGCCGTCCTGACCAAGTCGACAGCGAATAGACCGCCCGCCTTCTCGAGGGTGTTCAACGTCTCCGGCTCCTGATCGACTGCAAAGATGACCTCGTCCTTGCCCGACCAGGTGCTGAGGTTCCAGAACGGGCCGGTCTGGGTCGGATTGTCCTTCGGACCGGTGATCAGCTCGTTCCAGGCAAAGAAGGTCGGGTTCTGATAGAGCGGGATCGAAGCGACGTCATCGAGATAGAGGGCATCGGCCTGGTTGTAGAGCGCGGCCCGCGCCGTCTCGTCGACTTCAACCTCGGTTTGGCGAACCAGCGACTCGATTTCGTCGTTGCAGTAGCGATTCACGTTCAGGGCCCCAAATCCACTGGGCGATCTCCCTTCACAGAAATAGACACTGTTGCGTCCGTGGGGATCGGGGGCCCCCACCCAGGCGAAATTGAGAATCTGCCAGACCGAGGAGTCGCCGTAGATGAACTCGTTGGCAAAGACCCGGGTCGCCGGGCCGAAATCGGCAGTGATCTCGATCCCGATCTCGGCCAGGCTCGCCTGAGCCATGTCGAACAACATCTCGCGAGCTTCGACGCCGGCTGTCGTGGCCCAGCGAAACGAAAGCCGCTGCCCCTGGCAAACATAGATCTCGTCCTCGCCCCGGACGCATCCGTTGTCGATGAGCAGCTGCTCAGCAGCGACCGGATCGTATGAGTACTGGGTGAAATGATCTTCGTAGTGCGGTGCACCGACCATCCACATGGTGTTGCCCAACGACACGGCGTCAGGGTCGATCGGGCGGACCACCTCGTTCATCACCGCTTCCCGATCGATGGCCAGAGCGAAGGCCTGACGTATGAACTCCTGGGAAAGCAACGGGTCATCGTGGTTGAAGTCGATCTGATCCCAGATCCTGCCCATCCCCGCCTCAGACGTGACGTCATTCATGGAGGTCACATCGTCAACCAACTCGACCTGAGGCTCCGGGTAGAACATGTCGATTTCCTCGTTGCGAAGGGCCCGCACCTGAGCTTCCGAACCAGGGAGGAAGACGATGTCAACCGTCTGGACGTCACCGAACGGCGCTCCCGACGCCAGATCTCGAGATGCCCAGTAGTTTGGGTTCCGGGTGAGGACGATCTTCTCGCCGGGGACCCATTCGCTGAAAACAAAGGGGCCCGAGCCAAGTGTGATCCCGTCGTCCCAAGCAGTCCCGAACGGCTCTCCCTTCAACTCGTGAGCAGGGAGCACAACGTCGAACAGATCCTTCCAGGGTGTGTAGATCTCGCTGAAAATGGCCAGAAACGTCTTCTCGTCGACCGTCTGGTAACCGGTGAGCGTGCTGTATTCAGACCGCTTCGCATCAGCGATGTCGAGATCGGCGTTAGTGATTGTCTCCACAGTGAAAGCAAAATCGTCCGAGGTGACAGGAGTTCCGTCAGCCCACGCCGCGTCCGGATCGATGTGATACCGGACACAGAACACATCGGGGCACTCAGGCGGGGTGGTGGTGGTCGTCGTCGGCGGAACCGTGGTGGTGGTCGGCTCGCTCGAGGTTGAGGTGACCGCCGCGGACCCATCACAAGCCAGCACAACGAAAGCGAGCACGACTAGGACACTTGCCCATCTGTTGACGGGTGCTGCAGGTGCGGCTCGCACCGGATCGCCCTCCAATTGACTCGATCGATTCAGTCCTGGAACCTGCCCTCCGGGTCCGCCATAGGCGCCCTTGGCCCGGAGAGTGAGCCCGTGTTCGGGTAAAGGTAAAGCAGGTCCGAACTAACACCAAGGATCGGGATGTTCAGGTCTCGGCCACAGGCTCTGCGACTGTGCTGATGACCTCATGGCGATAGCTGGACGATTCAGAGATCAGCGCCTGAATGATCCCGGTCATGGGCAGCGCCAGAATGATCCCCAATCCGCCCAACAACGCCCCTCCGATCAGAATCGCACCGATCGAGACGGCCGGGTGGATCTCCATCGTCCGCTTGGTGATCCTCGGTGCCACCAGATAATTCTCGAGTTGTTGGTAGGCGATGAAATAGATGATCACCCAGAGCGCGTTGGTCGGCCCGTTGGCCGACAGTGCAACCACGGCGGGAAGGATGGCTGCCAGATAGGTGCCGATAATCGGGATGAACTGACTTAGAACCCCCACCCAAATCCCCAGTGAAAGGGCAAAGGGAACGTTGAGAAACGTGAGGACGACAGTCGAGAGCAGACCACTCAGAATGGCCAGGATGAGACGGGAGTAGATGTAGCCGCCCATCTTCTCCACCGCGATGTCCCAGACGTGCATCGCATCCTTTTGCTGCTCCGGAGGCATGAACGAGAGAACAGTGTGCTGGAGCTTGGGCAACTCGGCGAGCATGTAGAAGGCGAAGATGGCGACCGTGGACGCAAAAAAGACGGAGCTGAAAAGGCTGGTGGTCAGCCCGATGACCCCGCCCAGCAGAGTCCCACCAGCACTGCCGATGATGTCGGCAAGATTCTGCCCTTCTTTTGCGATCTCGAGATCAGAGAGTTGCACCCCAAAGGTGTCCTCAAGGAACGTGGCCAGCGACGTCACGTATCCGGGTGCGGCGTCCACAAACTGATTGACCTGTTCGACAAACAACGGCACGAGAGCCACGAGAAAGACCACCACCAAGGCAAACCCGCCGAGGAAAACGACACCGGTTGCGGCACCCCGCCGCCACCCTCGTTTGACGAGGAAGTGAACCGGAGGCTCCAGCGCCACTGCTACGAACAACGCGACGAAGATCATGAAGATGATGTTGCTCAGCCGAAAGATGAGCCATACCGAGGCGGCTGTCGCTACCAGGACTCCCGCCACCACAAAGGTCCGACGACGAAAGCGGCGGTTGTCCGCCTTCTCCGATGAGGAGGCCATATCCGGGCAGGGTAGGCCGCGAGTGGTCGCGAGGATGGCTCCTAGCCTCCACGAGGTCAAGGAGAACAATGGAGCAGTTCGAAGTCGTTTGGCGCCCTAGCGCCGAGCGGTTGGCGGCTACCCACGTCGCGAAGTTCATGGAGTTGCACGGTCTGGCCGACTTCGAGTCGTTGCGACGCCGCTCGATCCAGGATCCCGAATGGTTCTGGGAGTCCACGATCGAGTATCTCGGCCTCCCGTTCGACAAGCCATGGCGAACGATCCTCGACACCTCCCGAGGAACTCCATGGGCAACCTGGTTCGCCGGCTCGTTGTTCAACCTCAACAGAGCCTGCGTCGACCGTTGGGCCGACCAGACCCCGGATCGAGTCGCCCTCCGATCGCTGAAGGAGACTGGTGAGAAGCGCGAGCTGAACTTCGCCGAGCTCCGCAGCGAGGTGTCCGCGCTGGCAGGCGCACTGGCGGCCCTGGGGGTGGGGAGGGGGGACGCCGTGGCCGTCTTCCTGCCGATGTCGACTGAGGCCGTGATCTCGTTGCTCGCTGTGGCCCGGATCGGAGCAATCTTCATCCCGATCTTCTCCGGTTATGGGGCCGAAGCCGTTGCCGGCCGGCTCATCGACCCAAAGCCGAAGGTCTTGATCTGCGCCAACGGGTTCGTCCGACGCGGAAGCCTGGTGGAGATGAAGGAGGTGGCCGACCGGGCCCTCGAGCTCGCGGCGGGTGTGAGTCACGTCGTGGTGGTGGAGTACGCGGAGCGGGGGACTACTCCGATGGTGGGCGGTCGCGACCTTTGGTGGAAGGATGCCTTGGGAGAGACCGATCCCCATCCCGTGGTCCTGACCGCTGCCGAGGACCCGTTCCTGATCGCCTATACCTCCGGGACCACCGGGCGCCCGAAAGGCGCGGTCCATGTCCATGGAGGTTTCGGAACCCAAGTGGCGGCGGAGGGCGCTTTCCAGTTCGACTTCCACCAAGACGACACGGTGATGTGGGTCACAGACATGGGCTGGATCATGGGCCCCTGGATCATCATCGCCGGCCTGGCCAACGGATCGGCTCTCGCCACATACGACGGTGCTCCGGACTACCCGGGGCCTGATCGGATCTGGCAGGTTGCCTCCGAACTCGAACTGACCTTTCTCGGCGTCTCACCGACCCTGGTGCGAGCGCTCCGCATCCACGGCGCCGAACCAGCACAACGCCATGATCTGTCGAGGCTGCGGACCTTTGGCTCCACAGGGGAGCCCTGGAACCCGGAGCCGTGGTGGTGGCTGTTCAGGGACATTGGCGGGGAGAGCAGGCCCATTATCAACATCTCGGGAGGAACCGAGATCGGAGCTGTGCTGCTCTCGGTCAATGTCCACCAGGGCATGAAGCCGACATCACTCGGCGGCCCCTCCCTTGGCGTCGATGCCGATGTCTACGACAGCGATGGCAACCCGATGCGAGGCGAAGTCGGCGAGCTGGTGGTGCGTGGCTCGTGGCCGGGGAGGACGCGTGGATTCTGGAACGAGCCCGATCGATACCTCGCCACGTATTGGGAGCGATTTGACGACACCTGGGTGCACGGCGACTGGGCTTCGATCGACGATGACGGCTTCTGGTTCTTGCATGGGAGATCGGACGACACTCTGAACATCGCCGGGAAGCGAATCGGCCCGGCCGAGATCGAGTCGACCGCGGTCGCCTTCCCTGAGGTGGCGATGGCCGCCGCGATCGGAATTCCCGATGAGATCAAGGGCGAGGTGATCGCCCTCTATCTCGTCGCTGCAGAAGGGGTGACACCAGATGACTCACTCAGCGCAACGATCGAGCGGGCGGTGGTCGAGAGTCTGGGAAAGAGCTTCCGACCCCAGACAGTTCGTTGGGTGGGCGATCTCCCCCGAACCCGCTCGGCGAAGATCATGCGCCGGGTGATCAAGGCGATAGCGTTGGGCGAGGAGCCCGGTGATGTCTCGAGTCTGGAGAACCCGGAAAGCCTGAAGGAGATTGAGGGTTTGGCGTGATCACACGGGGGGTTGGGGGTCGTACTGGATCGCCCGCTTCACCTCGCGGGCCCGCTCCTTCGAAGTGAGCCGCGCCACCAGATGCAGCGCCATGTCGATCCCGGCGGACACACCGGCCGCAGTGATCACCTCGCCCGAGTCGACAAAGCGGTCGTCCGGTCTGAGTTCGATGGTCGGGTCGAGCTCAGACAAGTTCTCCAGGTTCGACCAGTAGGTGGTGGCGGGCCGATTGCGGAGCAGGCCGGCGTCGGCCAGCACCAACGACCCGGTGCAGACCGAGGTGATGAGAGTCCCAGCCTCGGACAGACCTCGCAGCCAATCTCCTATGCGGTTGTCGCCAATGTGGCGTCGGGTGCCCCGCCCTCCGGGATAGACGATGACTTCGAGTGCCCCTGCCTCGGCCATCGGCCGATCGGTGACGATCTGCATCCCTTTGGCACAGGTCACGGTCTCCCCGTCGAGGGACAGAGTGAAGACGTCTGCGCCATCGTCGGGCCAGCTGAGCTGCCACATTCGAAGCACCTCCCAAGGCCCGACCAGATCCAGCTCTTCCATCCCGTCGAAGCACACGAGCCCGATTCGCGTAGTTGTGGTCATTACTCGGCTCCTATCGAGGCGGCATTCTGGCCGCGGCGTCGAGGCGGATGACCTCGCCGTTCAGCAATGGGTTCTCAACGATGGCCTGCACAAGATGGGCGAAGTCGGCTGGTGTGCCTAGCCGCTTGGGGAAGACATGGATGTTGGCGAGTGCCTGGCGAAGCTCCTCGGGAGCCCCATCGAGCAAAGGTGTGTCCATGATTCCCGGCGCCACCGTCATCACTCTGACGCCGATGCCAGCGAGATCGCGGGCTAGGGGGAGAGTCATCGCCACAACTCCTCCTTTGGATGCCGAATAAGCGGCTTGGCCCACCTGGCCCTCATACGCGGCGATCGATGCCACGTTGATGATCACCCCCCGCTCAGCGGACTCGCCCGGCTCATTGGCCGCCATGGCGCCGGCCACGTTGCGGATGACGTCGAACATTCCGACGAGATTGACGTCGATCACGAATCGGAAGAGGTCGAGATCGAATAGAGAACCGTCGCGGGCAACAACGCGCTGCGCCGGGGCCACGCCAGCCGCGTTGACGAGGATGTCGATCCGGCCGAACTCCTCGACCGCCCCAGTCACCGCCGCCACGACTGATGCCGGGTCGCGTACGTCACACAAGGTGAACCTGGCATTTTCACCCAGCTCTGCAACGGCTTCTGGGCCCCGGATTTCATTGAGGTCGAGCATCACGACCCGGCCTCCACCGCCCACGAGCCGTGTCGCCGCCCCGAAGCCGAGACCCGACACTCCCCCGGTGACCAACGCGACCGAGCCTTCTACCTGCAAGTGCCCTCCAGAGACGACGGGCGACGCTACCAGTGAGTGGGGCTCTGGCCTGCTGACATGAAGAGCATGATCGGTGTGTTCGATTCCGGGGTCGGAGGGCTGGGGGTTCTCTCCCACATCCGACGTGAGCTGCCGGACGCGGATCTCGTCTATCTGGCCGATCAGGCTCGGGCGCCCTACGGGACTCGCTCCCTCCAGGAGGTCGCCGCGATTTCCATGGAGGTCGCGGAATGGCTCCTCGAGCGCGGCGCCACCACCGTCGTCGTGGCTTGCAACACCGCCTCAGCTGCCGCCCTCAGCAGTCTGCGGGAGATCCATCCCTCCGTGCCCTTCGTGGGAATGGAGCCTGCGGTGAAGCCGGCAGCCCTGGTCACCCGATCCGGTGTGATCGGCGTACTGGCCACCGCGGCCACGTTCCAGGGCGAGCTCTACTCGTCGGTCGTCGCCCGGCATGCTCCCGATGTACAGGTGCTGAATGCCGCTTGTCCGGCCTGGGTCCGATTGGTCGAGGCCGGGATGATCAGCGGCACAGAAGTGGAGCGACAGGTCGCCGAATGCCTGGCGCCCCTCCTCGAGGGCGGTGCCGATGTCCTGGTCCTGGGCTGCACCCACTTTCCCTTTCTTCGCTCGGTGATCGAGCATGTCGCCGGCGCCTCGGTCGCAGTCGTCGACCCGGCTCCTGCTGTTGCCCTGCAGGTCGCACGGGTTCACGGCGTAGAGCCCGGTCAAGGCACCCTCGACCTGGTGACCACGGGAAGCCCGGAACGACTGCGAGACCTGGCGCGCGACCTGGTCGGAATTGAACCAACGAGGCCTGTCCTAGCCTGTTCTTTGGAATGAAGGCATTCGATTCTGATTCGGCGATCGTCGAGTCCCTCGGAACCCAACCCGGTGTGGCGTGGATTCGCGACGGCTTGGCCCTGTTCGGCTGGGGCGAGAAGCTTCGCTTCGACCCGGGCACCGGAAGTGACCGGTTCGAAAGGGCCCGCGAGACCATGGAAGCCAACGCGGGACGCATCGGCTTCGCCACCTTTACCTTCGATGAGGACGACCCGGGCTCGATCCTCATCATCCCGGAGACGGTTCTCGAGGTGTCCGATCGAGGCAGCAGGATCCTCGCAGGAGAGCCAGACGGGGTCCCTGCGGGCATTCCATACGTCGACATGCCCTCCGGGCGGGTAGGTGCCGTGGACGAAGGCTCCTGGATGGAGAGCCTCGACCTTGCGCTGCAGGCAATAGCTCGCGGGGAGGTGGAGAAGGTCGTTCTATCCCGAACCGTGGACGTCGCTTTCGACGAGGAGGTGCCGGTTCATCGGGTGGCGCTCGAATTGGTTCGCAGCCAGGGGAGCTCACACACCTTCATGATCGATGGGTTGGTCGGGTCCAGCCCGGAGCTCTTGGTTTCCAAACATGGCACGTTGGTTCGATCGGTCTCGCTCGCCGGCTCCGCCGATAGAACAGATCCCGCCGCCCCCACCTCACTCAACTCGCACAAAATGGCCCTCGAGCACTCCCTGGCGGCCGACTCCGTCGAGGAGGCGCTAAGGCCTTTCTGCAAGTCTTTAGAACGGAACCCGAGCCGGATCGAAACCTTTGCCGACATCCAACACCTGGCTACGGGGTTCGAGGGACAGGCCGTTGCCGGGACTCATCTGACGGATCTGGTCGCGGCTCTTCACCCAACTGCCGCGGTTGCCGGGACACCTACCAAGGCAGCCGTGGAGCTGATCCGCGAGATCGAGGCGCATAGTCGTGGCCGATACGCCGGGCCTGTTGGCTGGATGAACGCCGCCGGTGACGGAGAGT
>DATDJH010000061.1:0-10812 GCA_036520635.1 Acidimicrobiia bacterium | reverse complement strand
GGCGCCACCGACGGATGGACCCTCTGGCCGGCGGCATGGGAGATGTCGCGCCACGATCCATCACTCGCCGCGGCCCGAGCCCGTCTCGACGAGGCTTGGCGGGCCCAGATCGCCGCCATCGTCGACGAGGGCATCGCCAGTGGGGAATTCCGCCCACTGAACTCGGCGGAGTTCGCCATCCAGCTGGCAGCGATGCTCGACGGCCTCGCCATCGAAGTGATGCTCGGTGATCCCACCGTCGATGCCGACCGCATGCGAGATCTCGCCAATGGCTTCCTCGACCTCGCCCTCAAAACCCCGGTTTCCGACCCCTCATGATTGAACGACCGTTTAGGATCGACCTCCGGCTGAGCGAGGGATAGATCATGGTTTACCACCCACGGGAAAACTGGAGCCCACCGACCGGGAAGCGGGTGTTCACCCGTCGTGACTTCCTCCAGCGAGCCGCGGTGCTCGGGATCACGGTCCCGGTGCTTCCTTCCCTGCTGGCGGCATGCGCCAAGCGGGACACAGGATCCGCGGCTGACCTCGCCATCGGGACCCCTGGCAGCCCCGTTCAACAACCCCTATTCGACGACAACCCGGCGATCGCCTCGGACCTAGAACCTGAGGCCGGCCCTCTCCTTCTCTACAACTGGGATGCATACATAAATCCCGAGCTGATCCCTCTGGCCGCGGAGGCCCTAGGCGTGGAAATCGAGGAGACGACGTTCAACAATGAGGAAGAGGCGCTGAGCAGGCTCTCCTCCGGTGAGGTCAGTTTCGACGTCTGGTTCCCCACCTCGCAACGGCTTCCCGTTGCCGTCGCTGCCAGCCTGATCCAGCCGCTGAATCGCGACTACCTGCCGAACCTCGAGGTGAACGTCTGGCCCCAACTGGCCGACCCTTATTACGACAAGGGCTCCCGATACTCGGTGCCATATGTGACATACACGACCGGCATCGGTTGGCGGATCGATCTGGCAGACAGTGCCGACATCGAGGGCCAGTCGAACCCATGGGATATCTTCTGGAACCCGAAGTACACCGGGGTGATCGGGATGCTTGAGTCCTTCACCGACGTAATACCGATCGGCCTATTCCATAATGGAGTCGCAGATCCATCGAAAGCCACTGAAGCCGAACTGGTCGCCGCCGGTGATGCGCTCGTCGAATTGATCGACCTGGTCGACATCCGATACAAGATCGACGGTTCATACGCCGGTCTGCCGGAGGGTCGGTACGCAATCCACCAAGCGTGGTCCGGGGACCTCGTCAACTCCCAGTACTACTGGCCAGGCGGGGTCGATCTCGGCACGACCCGGTACCTATGGCCGGCAAAGTCGGAAGGATCGACCACGCACGGGGCAATCTCCAACGACACCATGACCGTCCTCAAAGGGGCCCAACACCCGGTCCTGGCCCACCAGTTCATCAACTTCATGCTCGATCAGGACAATGCGCTCAAGAACTTCGAATTCGTGGGATATCAGCCACCGCAAAACGGTCTCACCTCCGATTACTTGATCAGCGAGGGGTGGCTGCTGCCGCACCTCGAACCCGCTTTGGTACTGCCCGAGGACTTCGAATTGGACAGCGCCTGGGTCCAGGGGCCACTCGATGCGGCAACCGAGGCGTTGTGGGTCGAACAATGGAATCGGGCCAACGCCGGTGGCTGAGCCTGTGACCTAGGGGAAAGGTTGCCCACCAACCTCGCCTCGGGCGCCGAGTACGACACCGTCGGGCAGAGACGATGGGTATGGCCCGGTTTCGCCCTTCCCGGAGTGGCCTGGCTGGTCCTCTTGTTCCTGGTTCCGTTCTACGCAATATTCGCAGTGGCAATGGGCCAACTCGACCCGGTGCTGCAGCGAGCGACTCCTGAGTGGAACCCGATCTACTGGGACCTCACCGTGTTCTCGAAGGTGTTCGCGGACCTGTTCGGTGGCCAGCTCGGAGTGATCGCACTGCGGACACTCGCCTACGTGTTCGTCGCCTCGCTTTTGTGCCTGATCATCGGCTACCCGGTCGCCTACTTCGTATCCCGGAAGGCCGGTCGGTGGCGCTGGCTGTGGTTGTTGCTGATCCTGGCCCCGTTTTGGATCAACTATCTGATGCGGATGATGTCGTGGGTGAATCTGTTGAGCCCTGATGGCCAGATCAACAAGTGGCTGGAGGCATTCGGCATCACCAATCCTCCCGATTGGCTGGCAGGCAGCCATCTTGTGGTCATCCTCGGCCTGGTCTACGGATACATCCCGTTTTTCATCCTCCCCCTGTTCGCCGCGCTGGACCGGATCGACGATGCCACCTTGGAAGCCGCACGTGACCTCGGGGCAAGGCCGTCGCAAACCTTCTGGCGGGTCACCTGGCCGATGTCACGGAACGGAGTGCTCGGCGGCCTGGTGATCATCATGCTCCCGATGTTCGGCGACTACTACACGCCGACTCTCCTGTCGGGCTCGCCACGCACTCGCATGTACGGGAACTCGATCGACCAGTTCATCAACCAGACCACCAGTGGCGGGGCCATCGGGGCTGCGTTGACCATCATCCTGATGATCTTCGTGGGAGGCCTGATGGTGTACTACCTGCGGTCGATCAACCGCTCCTCGCAGGAGGCTCGCGAATGAGCGGAGGCGGTGCCACCCGGTCGCTCAGGTCGGCTGTCAGCAACCCATGGGGAAAGTCGAGGCTCCTGCCCTTCGTGACCATGCTCTATGTCCTCTGGTCGACGATTCCGGTTGCGATTGCCGTTCTCTTCTCCTTCAACTCCGGTCGCTCAAGGAGTACCTGGCAGGGATTCTCCACTCGCTGGTACGTCGGTGACCCTGCAGCCGCCGAATCAGTGCTCTACGACCAGTCACTGCGATTCGCCCTCGCCCAGAGCGTCCGGCTGGCAGTGCTGACGATGTTGGTGGCGACGCCGATCGGCGTAGCTCTCGCCATTGGGTTGGCGAGATGGCGAGGGCGGGGGGTGAAGGCATCCAATCTGCTGATGCTCATCCCGTTGGTGACCCCGGAGATCGTGATGGGCGTCGCCCTGTTCTTGGTGTTCGACAAGGTGTACGACTTCGTGCCATTCGGAACCTGGACCCAGTTCTTGGGACACGTCACGTTTTCGATCTCGTTCGTGGTGATCATCGTGCGCGGGAGGCTGTTCGCCATCGGCAGGGACTACGAGGAGGCCGCCATGGATCTAGGCGCTTCTCCACTGCAGGCGATGAGGCGTGTGTTGCTACCCCTGCTCGCTCCGGCGCTATTGGCCAGTTTCGCCATCGTCTTCGCCATTTCTATCGACGACTTCGTCATCAGCCAGTTCCTGTTGGGAGGGGCCGACACGGTCACCATCCCGGTCCAGCTCTACTCAGGTGCCCGTGCCGCACCACCACCATCCCTCAATGCATTGGCCACGGTGCTGATGGTGATCACGATCGGGGCGGTGGCCGCGGCCGGGCTCCTGTTCCGGGCGCTGAACAAGCGTCGTGGGGAGGGAGGCTCCGCCCTGGAGTCAGTGGCCGGCTTCGAAATGTGAGTGACGCGCCGGAAGTGCCCCCTCCGGCCCTTCGGGCCACCTCCCCCAACGTCGCTTCGCTCCTGGGGGAGGAAACGTGCGTCAGACCTCCATCCGCACGATCGGCCTGGTCGGGTCCCGGCGGAGAATCTCAACAAAGCCCTCCTCCTGAAACATGCCGAATGTCCCGGTGAAATAGTCGACCGACGAAGCCCGCTCTCCGTCGACCGGATAGCCCTCGACCAGGCCGGCACCCTCGGATCTGGCGAAGTCTTTGGCCGCAACCAACAACGCGCCGGCGACACCACGCCGGCGGAAACCGACTCGGGTCACGAAGCAGTTGATCGACCAGGTCTCGGCATCATCGACGGGTTTGAGAAGGCGAGAGCGCCCGATGGTCGGGAACTCATCTCGGGGACCCACCTGGACCCATCCGACCGGAGCCCCGTCCAGGTATCCGATCAACCCCGGTGGCCTCCCCTCGCTCACACGGTCGGCGAAACGGTCACGCGTCGAGCGACGATCCGGGTACCCCCCATCGGGCCGGCGCCAGTGCATGCAGAAGCAACGTCGAGCCACCCCCTTGTCTCCGAACACCAGGTCGATGTCCCCGAACCGCTCCGGAGTCAACGGTTTGGCGACGAGCTGACCTGAATCGACTTCGACAGACATCGACCATTCCATCAGGCACCGACCATTTCCTGCTTGTCCTCGCAGCTATCCGTCTCCAAATCAATCATCCCGGTGTTCCACGACGGGAGCGGAGCGGCTTCGTCCTTCTCGGTCCGACGCCACCAACTCCGCCGCTCGGCACTCACACGCATCTCCTCGACGATGCTCTTCGCAACCTCGTAACTCATGAAAGGACTCACCTTTCTCCCTTCTGGATAGCTGGCCTAACCGTACGAAACAATGCGGACAGGATCTGTCCGCATAATTGCTAAAATGTCAGGCAGATGGACACTGCGGAGCGCCTTCTCAGACTTCTCGGCCTGCTGGAAGGGCGTATCGACTGGACCGCCGATGATCTGGCCCGAAGACTGGAAGTCACCCCTCGAACCGTGCGGCGAGACATCACGAGACTGCGCGATCTCGGCTATCCGGTCGAGGCGGTGGCCGGTCCGGGAGGTGGCTACCGGCTCGGTGCAGGTGGCAAGCTCCCTCCCTTGCTTCTCGACGACGAAGAGGCTCTCGCCGTTGCGCTTGGGCTCAGGGTCGCCACGGCGACCGCGGTCGGTGGGCTCGAGGATGCCTCACTCTCGGCCCTGTCCAAACTCGAACATGTCCTGCCGCCGCGCTTGCGGACCCGACTTGAAGACATCTCGGTGGCGACCGTGTCCACCGTCTCGTCGTCCTCGGCTCGGGCCGATCACAACGCTTTGGCCGTGGCCGCGTCCGCCGCGCGTACCCGAGAGCGACTTCGCTTTGGATATACCGACAGTGAGGGCAGGTCTACAGAGCGTCATACCGAACCGCTCCGCCTCGTCCACACCGGCCGACGCTGGTATCTGGTCGCCTACGACCTCGACCGAGACGACTGGCGCACCTTCCGATTGGATCGAGCGTCAGACTTGAGGGCGACCGGAATGCGATCGTCCCGTCGTCCCGAGCCCGACCCGGTGGCATTAGTGGCCCGAGGTGTCGCCATCGACGTCTACCGGTATCGCGGGGTGATCCTCCTCGAGACCAATGTCGAACGCGCTCGCCAGTTGGTAGCGACCACGGTTGGCGTCGTCGAGGCTGTCGATGAGAGCCGTTGTCGCCTGATCATCGGGGCCGACGAGCTGAGCTGGCTGGCTCATTTCCTGCTGGGCCTCCCTTGGGACTTCGTCGTCGAAGAGCCAACAGAACTGAGAGATGAGCTTCGTGCGGTTGGCCAGAGGCTGATCGCCGATCACTCCTGATCGCCGTCGAGCTCCTCGGTGGCGGTACCGGTCTCCGAAACGATCCGAAGAGCCTCCGGTGGGAAGCGAAGGGCCACCGGGTCGGGCCAATCCCATGTGAAGGTGGCGCCCTGATTCGGGATGGTGACCTGGATCGTTCCCACGTCTGCGATGTTGACCAGGACGTTGAGCAACGGCCCGGCGAACACGACCCTCTCGATCTCCCCGTTGAGGACGTTATCGCCGCTGAAGTCCGGCGCGTGGAGCTCGATACGCTCCGGGCGAATGCTCACGGTGACGTCTCCGGTGGCCCCGTCCTTGGAGACGCAAGCCAGCCGGTGACCAGCCAGGGTCACATGGCCCACCCCGGCGGCCGTGGCATACATCAGATTCGAGATCCCCAGGAAGTCTGCGATGTAACTGGAAGTCGGCGTCTCGTAGACCTCGGACGGAGTGCCGAGCTGTTCCACCTTGCCCTCCGTCATCACCGCCATTCGGTCCGACATGGTCAGAGCCTCTTCCTGGTCATGAGTCACGTAGATGAATGTGATCTCGAGCTCCTCCTGGAGGCTTTTCAACTCGACCTGAAGTGCCTTGCGCAGCTTGGCGTCGAGAGCGCCCAGCGGCTCGTCGAGCAGGAGTACCGAAGGGTTGAGAACCAGCGACCTGGCGAGGGCCACCCGCTGCTGTTGGCCACCGGAAAGCTGCGTCGGCTTGCGTGACTCCATTCCGGTGAGCCGAACCTTCTCCAAGGCCTCCCCGACCCTTTTCGCCTGCTCTGCCTTGCTGACGTTTTGGTAGCGAAGACCGAACCCGACGTTGGCGGCGACATCCATGTGGGGGAAGAGGGCGTAGCTCTGGAAAACAGTGTTGACCGGGCGCTTGTGGGGTGGAGTCCCAGACTGGTCGACGCCGTCGATCAAAATCGCCCCACCGTCAGGGCGCTCGAATCCGGCGATCAGTCGCAGGGTCGTGGTCTTGCCGCATCCCGACGGGCCGAGCAACGAAAAGAACTCACCATCTGCGATCTTGAGGTTGATCCGGTCGACCGCAGGCATGTCGCCGAATCTCTTCTCAAGATTTACCAGTTCGACGACACCGCTCATCAGGCGTTCGAGTCTAAGACCGGCTCATCGGGTGATGAGCGCCGCAAAGGCGTCCAAAGTCTCCAGATAACGATCGATGTCCTCGTCGTCATGGGCGACCGAGACCAACCACTGTTCGCCCTTGCCCCAGGGGGGCAAGAACACGCCGCGATTGTACTGATAGAGCCAGGCGGCCTGGGCGTAACGCCCGTCGACCTCCAGGAAGTCTCGATAGGTCCGCAGCGGTTCGGGCGAGTAGATGACACTCCCCTTGGCCCCGGCCGTGGCCACGTGAGCCGGCAACCCATGTCGCCCGATCACCTCGTTAGCGCCCTTCTCCATGCGCTCCTGAATGTGGGCGAGATGCCGGTAGGTGTCTTCGACCATGACCTCGGTCAGCATCGCCCGGGCCGCGGCCATGCTCAGGGGGTTGCCATTGAAGGTTCCCACCTGGTCGTAGGTGCCGTCCACGATGCGACCCATCACCTCGTCGGTCCCGCCGATCGCTGAAATCGGTAGCCCGCCGCCCAGCGCCTTCGCCAAGCACACGATGTCGGGTTGCACCCCGAACCTCCTGGTGGCTCCTCCCTTTCCGACGGTGAGCCCGGTCTTGACTTCGTCGAAAGTGAGCAAGGCGTCGTGTTGTCTGGTCAGCTCCCTCAAACCCTGTAGGAAGCCGTCCTCAGGCAGGAGGATGCCGCAGTTTTGAAGGATCGGCTCCACGATCACCCCGGCGATTTGGCCAGGATGCTCATCGAACAACATCGAGACGACTTCGAGGTCGTTGAATGTCGCGACCAGGGCCAGTTCGACGATCGCCTTGGGGATGCCAGTCCCGGCCGGCATGCTGGCCGGGCGCTTCTCGGGGCCCAGATCCTCCTCATTCCAAACCGACACCATGACGGAGTCGTGGTGTCCGTGATAGGCGCCTTCGAATTTGATGATCAGGTCGCGGCCCTTGACGGCGCGCATCAGGTGGACCGCATCCATCGTGGCTTC
Organism: Acidimicrobiia bacterium; assembly: GCA_036520635.1. Classification (GTDB taxonomy): domain Bacteria; phylum Actinomycetota; class Acidimicrobiia; order Spongiisociales; family ZC4RG35; genus JALYNX01. The sequence goes on along the minus strand of DATDJH010000061.1, from coordinate 3,355 downwards.
GGTCCCTGAGTTGCCGAAACGCCACAGAGGTTGCCCGTAACGACTGGAAAGCTCCTCGGCAACGACTATCGAGTCCTCGGTGGGTTGGGCGAAATGGGTCCCCTTGCGAACCCGCTCTGAGACCGCGGCGACCACTGCCGGATTGGCATGACCCGCCAACATGGCACCGTATCCGCCGTGAAAGTCGACGTATTCGTTGCCATCGACGTCCCAGACCCGTGATCCGAGACCACGGTCGATCCAGATGGGTTGCGGGCGTGAAATCTGCCAGCTGGAGGTCACTCCCCCGGCCAATGATCCCCTTGCCACCGTGTCCAAACGCGTGGCTTCCGGGGCCCGCTCGATGAATGTCCGCTCTTCTTTTTCGATCAGATCGTCCAAGATTGTGGACATCCGATCCTCGGCGGCGAGCATGAGTCACCTTCCTTTCGGGTAACCTGACTCGCTGTTCAGGATACACTGAGGCCCGCAGGCTTGCCCGTGGTTTCTGGGTTTAACGGGTCAGGAGAAGGGGAAATCGATGAATGTCGCACCGCTAGACCAGGCACAGGTCCGTAAAGTCATCGACGACTTCGGACAGAATCTCACTCTTCCGTCGGCCGCATATACCTCATCTGAAGTGCTGGCTTGGGAGAAGGCGAACCTATGGCAGGGCACTTGGGTGTGTGTGGGCCGGCTCGAGGAACTGGTGGCGCCCCGGCAGGTGCGAGCTGTCGAAATGGGCGACGAAAGCGTTCTCCTGGTCCGAGATGAAGACGGCACCCTGCGCGCATTTTCCAACGTGTGTCGGCACCGCGGCCACGAATTGGCCCCGGTTGGCGATGCCATCGACGTGCGGCTGATTCGCTGCCCGTATCACGCCTGGTCGTATCGATTGGATGGCAGTCTGCGGGCAGCACCCACCTTCACCCAAAGCCCGACCTTCGACATGGGCGAGTTTCCTTTGATCTCAATCGGCGTCGACGTTCTCGGCGGCTGGGTCTTCGTAGATCTCTCTGGCTCTGCGCCGCCATTGGCCAGCCATTTCGGCAATCTCGCCGAGATCATCTCGGACTACGAGCCGGAGCGCCTGGTGACAGCCGCATCCCATTCCTACGAGGTGGAGGCCAATTGGAAGGTCATCGTCGAGAACTACAACGAGTGCTACCACTGCTCCAATATCCACCCAGAGCTGTGCGAGGTCACTCCGCCGGATAGCGGGTATGACCACATACCCACCGGGATGTGGCTGGGCGGGACGATGGATCTCAAAGAGCATGCAGTCACAATGTCACTCGACGGTGCATCTCACGGTGTCAACTTCCGCAAGATCGAGGGGGAGCAGGCACGCCACATCTGGTACATCACTGTGGCCCCCAACCTGCTGCTTTCGCTCCATCCCGACTACGTGATGACCCATCGGTTGACTCCGATCGACGTGGACAGGACCTTCATCGAGTGCTCCTGGTTGTTCCCACCAGAGGCATTCGACCTGCCGAACTTCGACCCTTCTTATGCCACCGACTTCTGGGACATCACCAACCGTGAGGACTGGTCGGCATGTGAAGGAGTGCAACGCGGCATGCGAAACCGTGGCTACCGACCGGGACCGCTAAGCCGCTGGGAGGGAACCGTCTATCAGTTCCTTGGGGTCATGGCCCGCGTCTACTTGGGTGAGGGCATGGTGGTCCCCACCGTCCCTCAGCGTGAGCTCCACTAACCATTAGGTTTGCCCGATGGCCGAAAACAAGACTCAGCAGACCAAGGCCAGCGTCGCTCAGTTCCTGAACAACATCCCCGATGATGGCCAGCGCAAGGACTCGAAAGAGTTGGCGAAGTTGATGGCGAGCATCACGGGCGAAAAGCCGAAGATGTGGGGCGAGAGCATCGTTGGATTCGGTGACCTCCACTACCGATCGCCCTCCGGACGTGAGGGTGACTGGTTCAAGGTGGGTTTCTCGCCACGCAAGCAGAATCTGACCCTTTACCTGGCGTTGATCGACGTCGCGAGGCACGACGATTTGCTCAGCAAGCTGGGCAAGCACAGCACCGGTAAGTCATGCCTCTATGTCAAGAAGCTCGAGGATGTCGACCAGGAGGTCCTCGAGGAGTTGATCGAGACGGCTTTTAGCTCTCTCAGTTGACGAGAGAGCGGGTTCCGCGTTTGCGGAGCTGGTCGGCAATGATGATCCGCTGGATCTCGGAGGTCCCCTCCCAGATCCGATCGACCCGCAGCTCGCGGTAGAAGCGCTCGGCGACGTTCTCTCTCATGAAACCGCGTCCTCCGAAGATCTGTACCGCACGGTCCGCAACCCGGTTGGCCATCTCCGATGCGTAGAGCTTGGACATCGAGCACTGAGCGTGTTGCACTTTGAGATCCACTCCCGCGTCGATGCCGCGCGCCGTTTCGTAGGTCATCAGCCGGGCCGCCCACAACTCGGTTAGGGAGTCGGCCAGCATGAATTGGATAGCCTGATACTCGGCGATGCTCGACCCGTAGGCCTGGCGCTCCTCGGCAAAGGCAGTCGCCTCATCGATCAACCGTTCGGCGGCCCCGCAACATCGGGCGGCGATCATCAGCCGCTCGTAGCGGAACCAGGCGTGGGAGAAGCCCATCCCGTCCCCCTCTGATCCCACCAGGTTCTCCTTGGGAACCGTCACGTCGGTGAACTTCATCTCCCAGTGGTGATGGCCGTAGGTGTGGCTGTATTCGGGCACCCGGAGGCATTCCACCCCTGGGGCATCCATGTCGACAAAGAAGAGGACATGTTGTCCCGCGTTGGGACCATCGGTCAGCTTGGCCTGAAAGAAGACGTAGGCGGCGAGATTGGCCGAAGTCACATGCCATTTCGTCCCGTTGAGCACGTAGCCATCGCCTTCCTGACGCGCCGTGGCTTCTATGCCGTCAACGTCCGATCCTGCCCCTTCCTCGGTGATCGCATAACACTCGTGTATGTCACCGTCGACCGTGGGCCGGATCCAGCGCTCCATCTGATAGTCGGTGACGACGTCGGCGATCCACGAGGGCCCGGTGGAGACCACCCAGCCGAGGGCATTGGTGACTCTGCCGCTCTGTTCCTGGATCAGCGCCTGCTCCAACATCCCGTATCCGGGCCCGCCCATGCTCTCAGGCATGTTGATCGAGACAAATCCAAGGGATCGGGCCTTGTCATGGTGCGCCTTCGACACCTCGGGAGGGAGCTCGCCGCGGTTCATCTCGGCCTCGACCTCGTACGGAATCACTTCGTCGATGAACTCACGAGCGCGGGTTTGGAGAAGACGCTCCGCAGAGGTGAGAAAGGTCGACACGACCAGCCGAATCTAGCAGCGCAGTCCTGAACGGCCGTTCAGAAAACCCCTCGATTCCCGGTCGGAG
>DATDJH010000060.1:0-4422 GCA_036520635.1 Acidimicrobiia bacterium | reverse complement strand
GGTGGGAAGTGCTCGATCGCATTCGTCGGGATGAGACGACCAAGAACATCCCTGTGGTGGTCCTGACTGCCCATGCCGAGGAAGAGTCGAGGCGGCGTGCGAACGAAGGTGGTGCCGACGCATTCGTCACCAAGCCCTTCCGGCCGAACGACTTCCGCAGCACAGTCCTCTCGCTCCTCGAATAAGAACCGGCGGCCTGCCCGGTAGGCTGCCGTCTGTGAGCGACCCCTTCTTACCCTCATTTATCGGCGCGCCCGTCCAGCGGCGAGAAGACCCGGCACTGATCACTGGGACCGCCCGATACGTCGACGACATCAGTCCTGCCGGCACCCTCCACCTGGCGGTAGTCCGAAGCCCTTTCGCTCACGCCAGAGTCATCTCGATCGATATCGAGGCTGCCCTCGAGGCCACCGGCGTTCGTCTGGTGCTCACTCCTGACCAGGTTTCGGAGGTGATGATGCCACCGACCCCCGACGCTTCCAGAAACATTCCCCGTCGGTTCCCTCTGGTCCAAGGCACAGTCCTGATGCCCGGCGATCCGGTTGCCGCGGTTGTGGCCGACACCGCGGCCGCGGCCAGAGACGGGGCGGACCTGGTGTTCGTCGATTACGACCCGCTCCCGATCGCTGGCGATGTCGACCAGGCGATCGACGCCGCCCCGCTTCATGATGGCCAGGCCTCGAACGTTGCCTACGACCGGGCACGAGGTGATCGGGCGCAGTTCGATGCCCTTCAGGGCGTGATCCGGCTTTCAGGTCTCGTCGATCACCCCCGGGTGGCTCCGGCCCCGATGGAACCCAGAGCGATCCTGGCCGAATGGATGGAGGGTGGGCTGACTGTCCATCTCTCCAGCCAGGCGCCGCATCTGATGCAGGAGGAGTTCGCCAAATCGTTCGGCATGCCCCAGTCCTCGGTTCGGGTCATCACCCCATTCGTGGGTGGAGGCTTTGGCTGCAAGTTCGATCTCGCCGAGGAGGACTATCTGACTGTCATCGCGGCCAAAGAGACCGGCCGGCCGGTCAAGTGGATCGAGACCCGACGCGAGCATCTGTTGGCCATCGGTCACGGACGGGCGCAGCGTCATCGTTGGGAGGTGGTGGCGGATGCCGGAGGAAAGATCGAGGGTCTGTGGGTCGACAGCCGCCTTGACCTGGGATGTCGTCATCGGTACCTCGGCTTTGTCGATGTCACACCCCGCATCGGCACCGGCAACTACGACATTCCGGTCTATGGCTGGCGCCAGCGAGGGGTATGGACCAATCGGGCCCCACGCGGGATCTATCGGGGCGCTGGACGACCTGAGGCGACCCTGACCATCGAGCGGGTCATCGAGGCGGTGGCCAAGGCAACCGGGATCGATCCGGCCGAAGTGAGACGGAGGAATTTCGTCCAGCCCTCGCAGTTCCCCTATCGATCTCGAGGCGGTTACACCTACGACACCGGAGAGTACGAGAAGGCCCTCGACAAGCTTCTCGAGGTTGCGGACTACGACGGGCTCCGAGCTCGCCAAACCGAGTTGAGGGCGCAGGGACGTCTGATGGGAATCGGCCTCGCCGCATACGTCGAGGTGTGCGGATTCGAGGATTGGGGAGCGGCCCGGATCCAGGTGCATGGTGACGGATCGGTCACCCTCTACGCGGAGACGCTCGACCAGGGCCAGGGTCACCGGACGACCTTCCCGCAGATAGTGGCTGCCAGTCTCGGGATCTCGCTGGACCAGGTGCGGCTGGAGCAGGGAGACACTTCTTCGGCGCCCTACGGGTGGGGAACGTCGGGATCTCGCAGCGTCGCCCAGGGAGGCGCCGCCAGCTTTGCTGCAGCGGAGAAGGTCGCCGCCAAGGCAAAGAGGGTGGCGGCCCACTTGATGGAGGCTGCGGCCGAAGACATAACTCTGGCCGAAGGAGTCGGCACTGTCACTGGGACCGATGTCTCAGTGACCTGGCGGGAAATCGCAACCGCCGCCTGGGCCGGCAATGTGCCGGAGGGGGATGCCCCCGGGCTCGACGAGGAAGTCCACCTCAAATCGGGCGGGTTCAACTACCCATTCGGCATGCATCTCGCAGTGGTCGAGATCGACTCCGAGACCGGAGCGCCGACCATGTCGGCGATGTGGGCGGTCGACGACGCGGGGAACATCATCAACCCGATGTTGGCCGACGGCCAGCGTCACGGTGGACTGGCCCAAGGGATAGGGCAGGCGCTGTGGGAGGAGGTCATCTACGACGAGGACGGCAACCTGGTCACCTCGTCGTTCATGGACTATCTGATCCCTACCGCCGGATCGTTGCCCATGTTCTCTCTGGGTGCGACCGTCACGACAACTCCAACCAATCCACTCGGGGCCAAGGGGATAGGCGAGGCCGGCGCCATCGGGTCAACGCCGGCAGTTTTGAACGCGGTCGCCGACGCACTCGGCGTGGATGAGATCCAGGTGCCTCTCACCGCCCAGAAGATCTGGAAAGCGCTGTCGCGTTAGGCGGGTTGCTTCGCCATCACCTCGGCGAGGCGCTCGATGAGGTCGACCACCCGGTTGGAGTAACCCCACTCGTTGTCGTACCAGGACATCACTCGCACCAGGTTGCCCCCGAGCACCTGCGTGCCGGCGGCGTCGAAGATCGAGGAATGCGGATTGCCGATGATGTCAGTGGAGACGATCGGGTCCTCCGTGTATTCAAGGATGCCGGCCATCCGGCCTTCTGATGCAGCCTTCACCGCGGCATTCACCTCTTCGACCGTGACATCTCTCGACAGTTCGGCTACGAAGTCGACCGTCGAGCCGTCGGGCACCGGCACTCGCATCGCGATGCCGTCGAGCTTGCCGTCCATGCTGGGCAGGACCTCGCCGACTGCCTTGGCGGCACCGGTGGTCGTCGGGATGATGTTCTCTGTCGCCGCACGGCTTCGCCTGAGGTCCTTGTGGGGGACATCGGCGAGGACCTGGTCGTTGGTGTAGGCGTGGACCGTGGTCATTACGCCCTTGATGATCCCGAAGTTGTCATCGAGAACCTTGACCAGAGGAACCAGGCAGTTCGTGGTGCAGGAGGCATTGGAGACGATGATGTCGTCGGCTCCGAGCTCCTCGTCGTTGACCCCAAGGACCACGGTCTGATCGATCTTGTCCTGGGAGGGAACAGTGAGGATCACACGCTTCGCCCCAGCGTCGATGTGCTTTTGAAGCGCCGCCCTGTCCCGGAAGACGCCAGTGGACTCGATGACGACGTCCACTCCGAGCTCGGTCCATGGGAGTTGGGCGGGGTCGCGTTCCATGAGCATCTGGATTTCGTGGGGGCCGACCTTCATCACGCCGTCATCGACCGTCACCTCCTGGTCGAACCGACCCATGACCGAGTCGTACTCGAGGAGGTAGGCGAGGATGTCGTCGTCGGAAAGGTCGTTGATGGCGACGACGCTGATCCCGGAGTCAGGCCGGGAGGCAATGATCCGGAACACGGCACGGCCGATCCTCCCGAATCCGTTGATTGCGACGTTCACCATCTTCAGTGTCCTCCATCTAGATAACCGGCGATCGTCGTCGTTACTTCCACCGCACGATGGGAATATCCCCAGCCATTGTTGAACCACGTGATGGTCTTGAGCAGGCTGCCCATCGTCACCATGGTCGCCAGGCTGTCGAAGACGCCGGAGTGGGAGTTGAGGCGAACGTCGGAGGAGACGATCGGGTCGGCGACATACTCGATGACACCCTGGAATCTCGCTTCGATCTCGGCAGCCATGACGGCGTTGACTTCTTCGACGGTCGCATCGACGTTCGTCTCGGTGGTGAGGTCCACGGTGGACCCGTCCACTACCGGCACATTCAGGGCAACCACGGCGAGCTTTCCCTCGAGTTTGGGGAGGGCCTGAGTCAGGATTTCGGCGGTGTTGGTCACCGCCGGGATGATGTTCTCGCCAGCCGCTCTGCTGGTTCGATAGGAGTCGGTGGGGACATCGGCGAGACGCCCTGCGTTGGACATCGCCTTCACTGTCGTCATGAACGCCCGCTTCACTCCGAACTTCTCATCGATGATCTGGAGGATCGGCGCTACGGCGTTGGAGGTGTTTGAGCCAAGCGCCACTTGATTGGTGTTCGGCCCGAGGATCTCGTCGTTGATCCCACGAAGCAAGAGAGGGATCTCGCCGGGGGTCTCCGGGCTCGAGGTGAGAACGACTTTCTTGGCTCCGGCGGCGAGATGGCGGTCAAGGGCTTCCTTGGAGCGATAGCGGCTGGTCGTCTCCAGCACCACGTCGACGCCGAGGTCACCCCAGTTGGCATCGCCCGGCTCCCTCGCTTTGAGGAAGGCGGCCTGCTTCGACCCAATGTTGAGCTTTCCGTCTGCGTAGGAGGGGGGCGCGGGGAAACGCCCGTAGATCGAGTCGTACTTGAGGAGGTAGGTGAGCGCCTCGGGATCCGCGATATCGCTG
>DATDJH010000059.1:0-6641 GCA_036520635.1 Acidimicrobiia bacterium | reverse complement strand
GTCGAATCGACCGATGGAACCTGTGAGATCTCATGAACGGAAGCCAGATCGCCCTGCTCGCGGTCGGGATCGTCTTCGTCGTGGACGCAGTGCTGCTCTTGGGGCTGATCGCGTTGAAGTCGGTGCACCGGCGGCGCATGGAACGACATGACCAGAGGCGGAGTGCCTACCTCGGCGTGTTGAGCCGCCGCATGTCGTTTCCCCTTCACACCGACTACATCGACCCCAAAGTCGTCAATGACGCGGCGTTTCTCGACGCGGTGATCGACCTCCGTAACACCATGGCCGGCCCGGAGATCGACACCCTGGCCGGGATCATCGACAGATACGGTTTGGTGAAGCGGCAGGCGGCACGTCTTCGGAACCGCTTTCCGCTGGGTCGCCGGCTCCGGGCAGCGGTGTCCCTCGCCGAGATGGGGGACGAGTCTTCGGCGCCTGTCCTCATCGAATTTCTCAGTGACCGGGAGCCCGAGATCCGCATTCAGTGCGCCCGAGGGTTGGGACGGATGCAGCACACGCCTGCTATCGACGAGATCATCGAAAGATTCGGCAAGGAATCGCCTTGGGTTCGGAGTCGTTTCGCCGACACTCTCGTCGGCTTCGGCTCCGGTGCCGTCTGGTCGTTGCTCGCCTACATCAGGGTCAACCACGACCACGATGAGGATGAGGCGGTGGTGGAGGCGATCCGGGTCCTGGGAACCATCGGAGATCGTGAGGTGGGGCCTGCTCTCACGGACCTTCTCGACGAGTTCCAGGATTCCGAGCTCAAGATCGCGGCGCTCGATGCCCTCGGCTCCATCGGAGGACCGCTGGCCGTTACCCCTCTCGTTGGATATCTCACTTCAGATGACTGGAGACTTCGGGCCAAGGCCGCACATTCACTGGGTGAGATCGGCGATCCCGTAGCCAGCCCCGCGCTTCGCGCCGGTCTGGAGGACGAGAACTGGTGGGTCCGCCGCAACTCCGCGGCCTCCCTGGCCGGGATGATGGGAGGCCTCGAAATCCTCCACCAGGCATTGCACGGGGCCGATGTCTACGCCCGCGACGCTGCTGCCGAAGCGCTGGCCGATTGCGGCGAGCTGGGCAAGGCGCGGGAACGGCAAGAGCAGGGCCAGGCCAGTCCGGCCGACCTAGAACTGCTCAGCTTCATGGTCGAGGACGCGTTGGTGCCCTGATGGTCCTCGACGTCATGCGCTGGATCGGATACGGGATCATCTCCTACTTCATCCTGATGCAGACCTATCTGATCTTCTTGGGACTGACCTCGGCCGTAGCCATGCGGCGTAGCCATCATCTGAATCGATTCGGCCGGGTTTCCGACATGCTGTCGAGTCAAACATCGCCCCCCGTCTCGATCGTGATCCCCGCCTACAACGAAGCGATGGGCATCATCGAATCCGTGCGGTCGATGTCGATCGTCGGCTATCCGCGGTTCGAGATCGTGATCACCAATGACGGTTCGAGTGACGAGACCCTGCAACGCCTCATCGAGGGGTTCAAGTTGGAGCGTGTCCGCATCCCATACCGGCCTGACATCCCGACCGCCCCGGTCCGAGCCATCTACCGCGGCCGCGGCTCGGTCGACATCACAGTGATCGACAAGGAGAACGGTGGTCGCGCCGACGCCCTGAACGCCGGGATCAACGCCGCCCGCTACCCATACGCCTTATGCACCGACGCCGACGTGATCCTCGACGCCAAATGCCTGGTGGCGGCGATGCGTCGGGTGGTCGAGGATCGCCAGCGCACCATTGCGGTGGGTGGCAACATCCGCCCCCTCAACGGCAGCACGGTGCAACTCGGGCACCTGATCCGCTCCGAAGTGCCCAAGCGCCTGGTGCCCCGGATGCAGGTCCTCGAGTACGTGAGGACATTCCTCGCCTCCCGCCCGGCATGGTCCCGCATGGACGCTCTGCCACTGGTGTCAGGCGCGTTCGGGATCTGGAAGCGATCGGCCGTGATCGCAGTCGGTGGGTTCACCAGCGGGCACATGGGCGAGGACATGGATCTGACCATGCGCCTGCATCGCCATCACATCGACAACAAGATTCCCTACCGGATCGTCTACGAGCCCTCGGCAGTGATCTGGACCGAAGTGCCGGACACGTTCCGGGTTCTTCGGAGACAGAGGATTCGCTGGCACCGAGGGCTGATGACCGCAGTGCGAGATTTCATGCCGATGACCTTCAACCCCAAGTACGGGAAGCTCGGAATGGTGACCTGGGCCGCCATGTTCCTCTTCGAGTTCCTGGCGCCGATCATCGAGTTCGCCGGCTGGATCCTGATCCCGCTCGCCTTCTTCCTCGGGGCGCTGAATGTGACAAACCTCCTGGTGATGCTGGGGTTGGCGCTCGGAGTCGGGCTCATGAGCTCCCTCCTCGCGCTGTTGCTCGACGAGTCTTTCGGATACTTCAACGGCCCCGCCGACACCGCCCGCCTCGTGGTCATGGCATTCATCGAGAACCTCGGATTCCGCCAGGTGACGGTGGCGTGGAGGATTCGGGCCTTGATTGGGGGGAAGTCGACCAGGGCCTGGGGGAATATGGAGCGTAAAGGCGTAGCCAACCTCGGATAGCCGCGTTTAGCCGCTGAGCAGCGATGCCTGCTCGTCGGCTGCCATCGCATCCACCAACTCGTCGAGATCGCCTTCCAGGACCTGGTCGAGGCGGCGCAACGTCAGTCCGATGCGGTGATCGGTGACCCGGTTGTCCTTGTAGTTGTAGGTCCGGATCTTCTCCGACCTTTCCCCACTGCCTACTTGCGAGCGCCGGGCGCCGGCCACCTCGGAGTGCTGGCGCTCCATCTCCAACTGATAGAGGCGGGCCCGAAGAATCCGCATCGCCTTCTCCTTGTTCTGGAGTTGGCTCTTCTCGTCCTGGCAGGTGACGACGAGACCGGTGGGGAGATGCGTGAGGCGGACGGCGGAGTCGGTTGTGTTCACCGATTGCCCGCCAGGGCCGGTGGAGCGGTAGACATCGATCTTCACGTCATTGGGGTCGATCTCCACCTCGACCTCCTCGACCTCGGGGAGCACCGCCACGGTGGCTGTGGAGGTGTGGATCCTTCCTTGGGACTCGGTCTTGGGGACACGCTGCACCCGGTGCACGCCGGCTTCATACTTCATCCGGGAGTAGGCGCCCCGCCCTTTGACCGCGACGGTGACCTTGTCATAGCCGCCGGCCTCAGACGGCGACGATTCCATGGCCTCGACTCGGTATCCATGGCGATCGGCAAATCGCTCATACATGCGCAAGAGGTCGCCGGCCCAGATCGCGGCTTCATCACCACCGGCAGCGGACCGGATTTCAACAATCACGTCCTTACCGTCGTTCGGATCAGTGGGCACCAGCGCAGTCCGAATCCGATCCTCGAGAACCTCGATCTCGATGGCCAGGTCTCCCGCGAGGTGCGCCATGTCCGGGTCATCGGACATCTCCTCGGCTTCGGCGAGATCCGTTGACGCCTGACGCCAGCGACGGATGTCGGTCACCAGGCCATTCAGCTCGGAGTGCTTCCGCCCCAGGTCGGCAAGACGAGGCAGATCGGCATGGACTTCGGGATCGGACAGCAGCGCTTCGGTCTCCGCGAAGACCGACTCGATCTCCTCGAGACGGGCTTCAACGTTGGCGTCCATCAGCCCTCCTGGGAACTGAGGTCGTTGACGGACCGACGCACAGCGAGGGCCGACTCGGGGATCCCTCCCCTGGCGGTCACCTCTTCGAGCGTCGCATCGTCGAGAGCCACCACCAGGCTGGAGATGGCAACCTCGATCTGGGACTCGTCGGGGACTCGAGTCGTGAGCTTCTGCAGCCAGATCCCGGGAGCGGCCAGAGCGCTGGCGAGCCATCCTCCGCGAGTGCCCGACCAACGAAGCAGTTCGTAGGCCACGCCGGCTATCAACGGGATCCCGATGAGCCTCGTCGCGATCAAGAAAGCCCATCCGGGGCGGCCGAAGAAGGAAAAGAAGATGATCGAGCCCAGGACCACGATCAGCAGGAAACTCGTCCCACAACGGGGGTGCTCCGGCGGGTAACGACGGACCGACTCAACGCTCAACGGCTCCCCGGCCTCGTAGGCGTGGATCGACATGTGCTCGGCCCCGTGATACTCGAAGACGCGGCCAATCTCGGCGGATCGGCCGATGGCCCATATGTAGCCGACGAAGAGGCCGAGCCGAAGCAGACCTTCGACCACGTTGAACAGGATCCCGGAGTCACCTGAGATGAAGCCGGCGGCGATGGCCGGGAGCACGATGAACAACCCGGCAAACAGCACAACGGCCACGACCATCGTCCATCCGATCTGAGAACTGGTCAGTGGCTCTTCCTCCTCCCCTGACGCCTTCTCGGCCGACCAGGAAAGGGCACGGAACCCAAGACTCAACGACTCCCAGAGAATCAGTACCCCACGAACGAAAGGAATTCGAGCGGCGCGGTTGCGCTCGGAGAGTCGGGCCAAAGGCTCACGACGGGCGGTGATCGTTGAGTCAGGCTGGCGAACGGCCACCGACCACGCCCCAGGAGCGCGCATCATCACACCTTCGATGACTGCTTGGCCTCCGACCGTCTTGGCCGGATCGATGGGGGCCGCCTTCTCGTAATTGCGTTCGTTAGGGCTCATATGTGACCCCCGCGGAGCACAATTTCGGGTGAGAAGACCCGATCACTCGGCGACGACGGGCTCTGCCTGTTCGTCCCCGGTCGGCTGATCGGAGCCTTTGGTGAAGGTCGTCTTGCCATATCGCCTCTGGAAGCGCTCGACGCGGCCACCGGTGTCGACCAGCTTCTGCTTGCCAGTGAAGAATGGATGGCACTCATTGCAGAGCTCGACGTGCATCTCGCCCGGCTTGGTGCTCTTGGTTGTGAAAGTGTTCCCACACGAGCACGTCACATGGGTGTCGGCGTAGGTGGGATGAATGTCGGTTCTCACCGCTGGCTCCTGTCTCAGTTCCCGGTGTTCTTGGCGACCTCGGCGAGGAATTCGGGGTTGCTCTTCGTCGTCTTCAAACGGTCGATGAGCAGCTCGAGGGCCGCTCCAGGGTCAAGGGCAAGCAAGACCCGGCGCAGCTTCCACACCTGGGTCAGCTCCGTTTGATCAAACAAGAGCTCTTCTTTCCTTGTTCCCGACGCCTCGATGTCTATGGCCGGGTAGATCCTCTTGTCGGCGAGCTTGCGGTCGAGACGCAACTCCATGTTGCCGGTGCCCTTGAACTCCTCGAAGATCACCTCGTCCATCTTGGACCCGGTCTCCACGAGGGCAGTTCCGAGAATCGTCAGCGAGCCGCCTTCCTCGATGTTCCTGGCCGCCCCGAAGAATCGCTTAGGTGGGTAAAGGGCCTGTGAGTCGACACCACCGGAGAGGATTCGCCCCGAAGCCGGCATCGCCAGGTTGTAGGCCCGGGCGAGTCGAGTGACGGAGTCGAGGAGAATGACTACGTCGGTCCCCATCTCCACAAGTCTCTTGGCTCGCTCCAGGGCAAGCTCGGCGACCTGGGTGTGCTCTTCGGCGGGACGGTCGAAGGTCGAGTAGATGACCTCGCCTTTCACCGATCGTTGCATGTCGGTGACTTCTTCGGGCCGCTCATCGACGAGCACCACCATCAGATAACACTCAGGGTTGTTGGTAGTGATCGATTGAGCGATCTCCTGAAGCACCGTGGTCTTGCCTGCCTTGGGAGGCGAAACGATCAGCCCACGCTGTCCCTTGCCGATGGGGGCGATCAGGTCAACGATCCGGGTCAGGATGCCCTGTGGTCGGGACTCGATTTCCAGCCGAAGCCGCTGATCGGGGAAGAGCGGAGTCAATGACTCGAACTTCGGCCGCTTCATCGCCTCGTCGGCGGTGACCCCATTGACCTTGTCGATGCGGACAACTGCGGGGAACTTCTCCTTGGAACGAGGGGGCCGAATCGGCCCGGACACGATGTCGCCCTTGCGGAGACGGAATTTGCGCACCTGATTGGCCGAGACATAGACGTCCTTCTCGCCGGGGAGGTAGCCGGTGACGCGCAGGAAGCCATAGCCCTCAGGCAGGATGTCGAGGAGACCCTCGCGGACCTCTAGCTCCTCTTCAGGGATGAACTCGTCATCACGCTGACCGCTACCGCCACGACGACGACGGCGTTGACGGCTGCCGCCGGGACGGAACTCATCGGAGAACTCAGAAGATCCGTCGACACGCGGGGCAGGGCGCGGCTCTTCCGAGTCGGCTGATCCGCCCTCGCTCTCATCGGAATCGCCCTCAGGCGCGCTCCGCTCAGGGCGGACCGTCACCTGGGGCAGTTCGACGACATCGGCGGGCGAGCCGTCCTGGGCGACCTGGCCGGCGTCGGCCAAGGCGCTAATCAATTTCGATTTCTGGAGACCGTCGGTCTCGATGCCGACCGCCTCCGCAATCTGACGGAGTTCATCGATCGACTTGCTCTGAAGTTGAGCTCGTGTGGTCATTGGATCCTTCGCGATTGGTCCCTTGGGGGCTCACTTGGACCGGGATGTGCACCATCGCATAGCTATGGGGCAATGCCTTGGAAGAAGGCTGTTGAGTGGATCGTTGCCGCGTCCCTTGGCGCCGGCAGCAATGTCATCGTAGCTACTCGACGCGATTGCGCAAAGCAGCGTCCGTCCTGTCTATCGGATGAATGG
>DATDJH010000058.1:0-17747 GCA_036520635.1 Acidimicrobiia bacterium | reverse complement strand
CGAGTCTTATCGGCTTCTCACCAGTTATCAGGATCAGGTCGATTCGCTGCCACCGGGCGCCGAGATCCTTGGCTGGAACGATCATTGTCCGGTGTCCGTGATGGGAGTCGGATCGAACATCCTCGGGCTCCAAGGTCACCCAGAGTTCGAGTCCGCCTACTCGCAGGCGCTCATGGAGTCTCGACGCGGAACCTTGATCCCCGAGGCGACTGTGGATGCTGGTCTGGCCTCGCTGGAGCACGAGCCCGACGGCTCGAAATTGGCTGATTGGATCCTCGAGTTCGTGGCGGCGGCACAGAAAGCCTCAGCCGCCGATTCCTGAGCCGCTGAGGGCGCGACAGGCCTTCGACAGATATGATCCGAGCGCCGCTGAACGATGTGGAGGAGTGCCTTGGTCACCAAGAAGGAGAAGCTCGAAAAGCTCGGCTCAGTCCCTCTGTTCCAAGGTCTGAGTCAGAAGGACCTCGAGAAGATCTTGGACCGAATGAAGGAGACGTTCCACGTCGCCGGCGTGAGCGTGATCGACGAAGGTCGCGCTGGGATCGGGTTTCATCTGATCCTCGAAGGTGAGGCCCGTGTGCTCCGCAACGGGCGGGTCGCGGCCCGTCTTGGCCCGGGAGAGTTCTTTGGTGAACTTGCCCTCGTTGACGATGGCCCTCGATCAGCCACCGTGGCTGCGGTAACGGACCTGACCACCGTCGTCCTCTCCAAGTGGGAGTTCCGACCTTTGCTCAAGGACCACCCCGAGATGGCATGGAAACTGATCGAGTACTTGGTTGCCAGGGTTCGTGAAGAGCAGACAGGAAGAGACGCCCTGGTCTGCTGATCAGTCGTCGTCTTCTCCGTCCACCTGGACATCGGTCACCAATTTGCCATCCCAGTCGACTCGAACCTCGACCTTTGACGACTCGCTTTCAAACTTGACTCTGACTTCGGGCGGACCCTGTTTATCGACCTCGACCGTGAAACCGGCTGCCGGTGTTGCGCCATCGAGGACTACCTCACCCGGTCGGTAGCTGACCACCACAGTCCCGCCCCCGGTCGGGATCGTCTTCACCTGCCAGGTGGCGGCCACGCTTGTCGACGTTGCTCCGGGAGACGATGCCGTGGTAACGGTGGTCGAGTCGGAAACGGGTCGAGTGGTAGGAGTGTTGGATGTCGACGTGGATGAGTCGGGCAGGGTGGTTGAGGACGATGAGACCACGGGCGCGGCGATCGGGGTCAACGGCCCTGGACTGACTTGCTCGCCTGCCGCGGCGACGATCTGCCAGGCAAGGACAGTCGTCAGGGTGGTGGCCGCCACCCAGATCGTGATGAGGCCATATCGATTCATGACACGATTCTCCCAGCAGAAGGCTGGCTAACAGATCAACGCATTATCAAGGTTTTCTCAAGGCGTGAGCTAGCGGGGGTGATCACAGATACCCTGGTCGCATGGCTCGAATCATCCTCATCGAGGACGACATTGAGATCCGAAGACTCGTCGCCGGCGCCCTGGCCAGGGAGGGCCACGACGTGGAGACCGCTGCTACGGCGATGAGTGGCTTGGAGCTTGCGATCAGAAACACACCAGATCTCGTGATCATGGATCTCGGGCTCCCCGATCTCGACGGCACCGAACTTCTCCGCATGATCCGGGCGATCAGCTCGGTCCCCGTGATGGTGATCACTGCCCGCGGTGCGGATGACGCCGTGGTCCACACTCTCGACGCCGGCGCAGATGACTACCTGGTCAAGCCCTTCTCCGTTGCCCAACTCCTTGCACGAGTCAGAGCTCTCCTGCGCCGGGGAAGCCATGTCGAGGGGAGCGATCGCGTCGTCGTCGGGGGGTTGGTGATCGACATCTCTGCACGCGAAGCATCGTTGGAAGGCGCCGCTCTTGATTTGAGCCCCAAAGAATTCGATCTGCTGCGTTCATTGGCCGAGCGGCAGGGCGAGGTGGTCACCAAACGAGAGCTGCTCGCGGAGGTCTGGCGAGAGCCATACGGGGGGAGCGAGCGAACCGTAGATGTCCATCTCTCCTGGCTGCGAAAGAAACTGGGGGAAACCGCCTCCGAACCCAGGTTTCTCAGGACGGTTCATGGGGTGGGGGTCAAGCTCGTCCCACCTGAGTCATGAGGAGACAACTGGGTCTGTGGAGTCTTGCGATCACGACCCTGGTTGGTGTCTCGCTGACGATCCCACTCGCCCTCCTCGTGCAACGCCAGGCAGCCGAGCGGGCACAGGTGGAAGCCGAGTTGAGCACCCAGGCCACCGCATCGCTGATTGCACTGGCTTCAGCCCTCACTGGGGAAGTCGATCCGGTTGCGGTTGCTGACTCTGTCGGTCCGCTGCCGCCAGGTCAGATCGTGATTCTTCCTGACGGGACGGTGATCGGCGATCCGGGTGAGTTCCCACGAACGCTGACCACGGAGGTCGCCGAAACCGGTCGATCTGCGGCCGACTACGTCGAGGGTGGGTGGGAGCTGGCAGTCCCTGTGGTGGTGCGTGAAGGAACGGTCGTCATCTCGACTTTCGTCAGCGATGACGAGTTGACCGAAGGGGTGTGGCAGGCGTGGCTGCTTCTGGGCCTCCTGGGAGTGGTCACAGTCGCTGCAGCGCTCGCCGTCGCAGATCGGTTGGCGAAGCGTCTCGTGGAACCACTGACCTCACTGGCCGACACGGCAACGAGACTGGGGGAGGGCGACTTGACCGCCAGAGTCGAGGTCAGCCCGCCCCGCGAAATCGAGGAATTGGGTCGCACCTTCAACTGGCTGGCCGATCGTCTCGATCAATTGCTGGCGGAAGAGCGGGAGGCCGTCGCCGATCTGTCCCACAGATTGCGAACCCCGCTCACCAGCCTTCGACTTCAGGCCGAGGGGATCGCCGACGGTGAGGAACGCGCCGCTCTGGTGGCTCAAGTCGGTCGCGTCGAAGCGGCCGTTGATCAATTGATCCACGAGGCCAGAAGGGACCGCTACAAGGCGCCAGGAAAGTGTGATCTCGGGTTGGTTGTTTCCAACCGGGCAGCCTTCTGGCGAGTCCTCGCCGAGGAGCAGCACCGTGAATTCCAGGTCGATATCTCGGCAGGCAATCTGGAAGTGGGGCTCGGGGAGGACGCTCTGGCTGCGCTGGTGGACACTCTCATGGAGAACGTGTTCAGCCACACCCCCGAAGGCACCGGCTTCGGCATCCGTGTCAGCGCGGCTTCAAGGCCCGTTCTCGAGGTGTTCGACAATGGCCCGGGTTTCCCATCGTCGGAGGCGGTCGCCAGGGGCGTCAGTGGTGGGGGATCCACCGGCCTTGGGCTCGATATTGCGAAGCGGACAGCCGAACTGAGTGGTGGCGGCCTGGAATTGAGCGACCGCCCCGGTGGCGGGGCGGTCGTCAGAGTCTGGTTCGGTTAGGGGATAGGTCAGTCGCCCTGCTCGATGTCGATTGTGATTGCGCCATGCTCCAGTTCGGCTTCGAATTCGGCCTCGCTTTCACCGTTGCGGAAATTGATCTTGATCCGGTCCGATTGGGCCTTGTCGACCTCGGTGGTCCATCCGGTGTTGGCCTGCACGTCCGCCAATTCGAGGGTTCCGCCCGTGACGTTGATGGTGACGCTCCCTGCGCCGGGAACCTGATAGGTGTGCACTCCATCTGCAACCGCGACAGCAGAGTCATCGTCCTCGCCGCCGTGGCCCTTGTTGTCATCGTCTTGGTCGGCATCGTCCTCGCCCCGGTCATCGTTGACGTCATCGTCATCGATGGTGGAGGAGGTGGTGTCGTCGTCATCGACAGTGGAGGAGGTGTTGTCCTCGAGCGTCGTGGACGTTGACCCATTCAGGCTTGTGGATGACGAATTGTCATCGACGCTGGTGGATGATCCGTTGTCGTCCACGCTGGTGGATGTGTTCGGGGTCGTGGTGCTGGTTGGCGAGTCGTCTGAGCCGCTCGCCCATGCGATCCCGGCGACGAGCAACATTGCCGCCACCACACCGCCGACCGTTGCCGCTGTTCTCTTTTGCATGTTGAACCTCCTTGGTTTCAGGACAGTTCAAAGCATGCGACGCACCCCGTCATCGGGGCCTCAGAAGACCGTCAAGGAACTCCTAAGAGTGGTCAGCCGGTGAATACGTGGGTGGTCCAGAGCGTGCCCGACTCGTCCACCCAGACCCCCACACCGAAGTGGCTGTACCCGCCGAGCATGTTGGCCCTGTGTCCGGAGCTGCCGACGAGAGCATCGAACAGACCTGACACCGATCCCCCGGTGGCGACGTTCTCGCCGGCAGCCGACCACGGGGGCAGGAATCGGCCGAGGTCGGAGTGAGAGAGGTTGCCTCGCGTGGCCATCCGCTTCGACCAAGCCCTGGCCTCAGCATCGAGCGACCCGTCCCTGGAGAGCTTGGCCATGCCCTCCGAGGAGCGAAAACCATTGATCGCTGCGGCAAAATCTGCCTCGTAGCCGGAGTTGTAGCCCGCATTTGACGAGGGCGGTGGTGGAGCCGCCTTCTTGGGTTGGGTCGCGGGTGGTTGCTTGGGTGCAGAGGTCGTCGCAACGGTCGTCGTAGTGGCGAGGGTGGTGGTGGTGGCAACCGTTGAGGTGGTAGTGAGGAGGTCGTTCGCGTCTCCATCGTGCTCCACGAAGGGGACCGTGGTCGGGGCCGTGGTCGGCGCCGGATCGAACCAGGTGGTGCTGACCGGTTCTGGGATCTGGATGGACAACACTGCAACCTCGTCGACTTGATGCCCTCCGATAAGCCCGGTCAAGGCAGCCGCGATTGCAGTGACGACAAGTAGGCCTAGGAGATATGAGCGATACATTTCGAGGAACCAGCGCCGTTCCTATGGGGCGAGGAACTTACCCAGGCTCCGCAGCCCGCATACCCCCAGATCGCGATTTTCTTCCGAGCAGCCCCCACCTCTCGAGATCAGCCATGGCGTCCAGCACCGTCTGATCCGGATCCCTGAACTTGATGCCGAGGTCGTTGCGTGCCTTCGAGTTGTCGACACGGAACTCGCCACCGATGTGAGTCTTCAGGTATGAACCCGTGCCGCGTTTCTGCAGATTGGCACCGATTCGAACCAAGGCATTGCCGAATGGGTTGTCGAGCGGGATGCTCGGCAGCTTGTAGCGCTGACCCCATCCGTTGGCCTCGAGGAGGTCGATCACCTGACGCAGGCTTCGTACTCCGGCGGCCGTTAGGTACCTCCCGGAAACCTTGGGCAACTCCATGGCGAGTCGATGGGCCAGGGCGACATCCCTGACATCGGCTATCACCAATTGGATTGCCAATATCCCGGGCCAAACACCGTTGGTGAGGCCGACCAGGGCGCGAGCGCTGGTGTTCAGCTCGGGAGACAGCGAAGGCCCGAGCACGTATGGCGGGTTGATCACGACGAGGTCGAAGCCAGGGCTCGACTCTTCCATGAAAGCCCATGCCGCCCGCTCCGCAGCAGTCTTGGAGAGGTAGTACGGATTCCTCTTCAGGGTGGATTTGGTGTTCCAGTCCGCTTCGGTGAGAAGTCGGCCATCGGGCTCATCGGTGATGGCGGCGAACGAGGAGGTAAGCACCACCCTCCTCACTCCACCGGCCGATCGACAGGCTCCGAGCACCGATTTGGTTCCATTGACCGCCGGGTCGATCAGGTCCCTTTGTGGGTCGTCGGGGTCAGTCACATAGGGAGATGCGACGTGGATGACGTATTCACAGCCCTCCACAACCGGGTCGAAGGCGCCCGGTGTCATCAGGTCCGCGGATCTCAACTCGAGACGCTCGCTTGCCCCAGGGAGCCCGGTCACATAGCCCTGACGCCAGGCTCGCTCCGGATCCCTCGTGGTGCCGCGCACCGTGTACCCGTTTTCCAGGAGCTCTTGGACGATTGCACCGGCCACGAAGCCGGTGGCGCCGGTTACGCAGACCGGGGAAGCGGTGGCGGGCACCCTCTGAGACTATCGGCCGGGTCCGGCAGCCATAATCGCCGGATGCCTCTTGATGAATATCGGCTCGCCAACCGGGCCAACTGGGATTCGCGGGTGGAGATCCACTTCGGGTCCGTCGGTTACGGCGTTGACAAATTCGCCAACAATCCAGCACATCTCAGCCAGGTGGTCACATTCGACAAGGAGAAATTGGGTGACGTGGCCGGCAAGAAGCTGATCCATCTTCAGTGTCACATCGGAACCGACACGATTTCGTGGGCCCGGCTGGGCGCCGAAGTGACGGGCATCGACCTCTCCGGGAAGTCGATCGCCGCAGCCCAAGAGTTGAGTCGGATCGCGGCGACGCCGGCGAGGTTCGTCGTTTCCGAGCTCTATGACTCGCCGACTGTTGTGCCGGAGAAGTTCGACATCGTTTACACCGGGGTTGGGGCGATCTGTTGGCTTCCAGACATCATGGGCTGGGCTGAGGTGGTCGCTTCTTTCCTGGAGCCCGGGGGCCGCTTCTACATGCGTGAAGGTCATCCGATGATGTGGGCCATCGATTGGGAGGACACCGAGCGACTCTCGGTGACCGGCCCGTATTTCGAGACCGTCGAACCACTTCCGGAAGTCGAAGAGGAAACGTATGCCGGAGAGGGAATCGTCACCAGCCCTTTGAATTACGGGTGGAACCACGGGATAGGCGAGACCCTCAATGCGCTTCTCAAGGCCGGCTTCCGAATTGATGCTGTCGAGGAGTACGACACATGTGAGTGGCAGGGGATCGAGCAAATGGTGGAAGGTGAAGATGGGTACTGGCGCCTGCCCGATCAGCCTGAACGACTCCCGTTGATGTGGTCGGTGCTGGCCACCAAGATCTGATTGCACTGTTCAGAATTTCGAAGGAGTTGTCGATATATGAGGCAGGGTCTTCGACAACTGCCGGGGACTCCTCCTCCTCCATCATGAGAGAGGCCACTTCGGTGGCCTCTCTTGCGTTTCGGGCTAATTGGTGATGACGGAAACGATCTCGCTAACCGGATAGACCACCGAGGTTGTGGTGTTGGGCACGTCGAGCAGCTGCCAAGGCTCACCTACCAACCGCCACCGGGCAGTCCAGTCGTAGGAGACGGCGATCCCGTAGCTCTCGCCTTTGCTCTCGTAGGTGTGGGTGGCGATCCCATCGGGGTACCCGGCCATTGCTGTCGGTGCGGCCGGGAAGGTCTGGGCTCGGCCATCACCCCAGTCGACGATGACACCACTGACCTCGATCTCGATGTCCACGGTCACACCACCGGCAGCTAGCTGGGTCGCATGATCCTCCGGGATCGGCACACCGACGAAGGTCAACAAGCCGGTCACGCCGTTGCCGACGTCCGGGTTGAGATCGGGAGCGGGCGGTGCGTGGATGTATTGGGTCACGTATTCCCAAACCGCGACCGAAGGGTCAGGGACCACGCCCGGCTCCGACGTGCATCTCGGAACGCGCCCGGTGGCGAAGATCACCGCCAAGGGATTGGTGGGGTCGGGCAGCCAGCCGAGACTGGCGTCACCGTTGATGTAGAGGCCGAGGTAGATCCATTGGCCTTCGGTCGAGGTGAGGTACCAGCAATCACCACCGAGGTCGACCCCGGCGCTCGGATAGAGAGGTGAGGGGACCGACTCGTCACTGGCGTAGTCGACGACGTCTCCACCCGCGATCCGGCATCGGGTGACGGTGCGTTCCGCATGAGTGACTGGACTGGTTTCGGTAGCGACCCAACAGGACGCGAAGTCCTCCCCAAGGGCTGGGCCAGCGAGCCACATCAGAACGACTACGACAAGGGGTCCAACACTGCGTCGCAATCTCTCTCCCAAAGGTCGTCCCTATGAACCCAAAGGGTCGTCAGGCGCCACGCGCCACCGACCCAGCGCATTACGTACACAGATGTTTCGATAGCTCCTTCACCTGAGATATCAGTCACATCAAGGGTTGCCCACACGACTAGGCATTCTTGATCGGCAAATAGGAGTTCCCCGTCAGTCAGTTGTATGTCGCTCTCAGTGGGCGCTCCATTGAATGTGGCCGTGGGGAAAGCCGTGACCGCATCATCAAGCAGGGCTTGAGTCGCCACAACTTCCTTGATCCGTTCCTCGTCCTGGTTGTAGATCCCCTCGAACCAGCCGAACCACAACTGACGGAGGATTTCCTCGGCTTCCTCGACCGTGGTCACCACGTGGGTCTCGAGGGTGGAACTGGTGGTCCGAGTAGCCACCTTGGTCGAGGTGCTGCTGGCGACGGCGTGCGTCGTTGTGGTCGGAGAGGGACTGGGCTCTGCCCGTGGCCAAAGGACCCAGATTCCAATCGCGAGACCGACCACCACCAGACCGGCGATCACTCGACGGATCATCGAAATCCGAACTTACGCCCTTGACCACCCTGCGTGAAGAGGTTTGCGCGGAAGCGC
Organism: Acidimicrobiia bacterium; assembly: GCA_036520635.1. Classification (GTDB taxonomy): domain Bacteria; phylum Actinomycetota; class Acidimicrobiia; order Spongiisociales; family ZC4RG35; genus JALYNX01. The sequence continues at coordinate 9,413 of DATDJH010000058.1, read as the reverse complement.
GAAAACCTCCGATTCTGGGCAGGTGTAGGGTTCTCCCTCGGAGGTGAAGTGTGACCATGGAAGAACAAGAGCGGCACCCGTTCCGTTCACTGATGAAGTTCGTTGTCATCGCAGGATTGCTGGCCGTCATCGCGCGGACACTGGCCGCGAAGAGGGCCGAGTTCGTCGGTCTCAGCGACGCAGAAGCGAAGGCGAAGTTCGAGGAGAAGCTCGGGCCCTGGATCGGTGACGACAAGGCTGCGGAGCTCGCCGATCAGGTCGTCCCCAAGATGAAGGACGCCGGGCTCTTCGACGCCAATCCCACCGACAAGGCGATGGACAATGTCAAAGAGGCGGCCGGCAAGACCGCCGACGCGGTGAAGGACACGACCAAGAAGGCGACCAAGGCGGCCAAAGATCTCGGAGAGAAGGCGGCTGACAAGGTGGTCGATGTCACAGACTCAGCTTCTGACGCCATCGGCAATGCGGTCGATGAGGCCGTCGAGAAGATCGAGCAGGTCACCAAGAAGACCTGAGCTTGCCCTCTCAGATTGTCCCCCCTCTTGAGGGGGGACCGACGCAGCTACTGGCCTGCGTCGAAGGGGGGTCACAGCAGGCCAACAATCACTGGACCTCCGATTCTCACCGTTTACGCTGCCTCGCCGTGACCAACGAAGTCGAAGCCGCTGCCTCATCCCGACGAGTGATGATCGCCCTCGTCATCCTCTTCATCGTGCTGGTCGCTCTCTGGGCCGTCACGAGCATCGACTCAATCGTCGTGGCCGACGAAGAAGCTTTGGCCCTCTTGCGCCAGTTGTAATTCCTAGGCACCCAGACGGTCGGATTCCTAGCCTCGGGCCGTTATGGCTCTTCGCATCGAACACGTCGACACCCGGACCGCTCCCGAGGGCGTCCTTGCCGCAATGCACGACCTCTACCTCGAAATCGATAGTGAGGAGCTCCCGGGCGATCCGCCCACTCCCTACGAGCAGCGTGTTCTCGACTGGCGACACCTGCCCGGGAAGCAGTTGTTCGCCCACTGGATCCTCTGGGACGACGAAGCTCTCGTCGCGACATCGGGTGCCGAGATGAACCTCGAGCAGAACCTGGACAATGCCTTTGGTTGGGTGCATGTCAGGAGTGGTCACCGCGGCCGGGGCTATGGACGGATGCTTGCAAAGCCCATGCTCGATCTCGTTGAAGAACAGAAGAGGACGCGGTTTGCCTGCGCTATCCCTCGGGGTTTCGAAACCGGGGCACTCGCCGAACGGGCGGGCATGAAAAACGCGTTTCACGCTCAGCGGAGTCGGCTCATCCTCGCCGATCTCGATTGGGATCTGGTCGATCGGTGGGTGGCCCGAGCAGCGGAGCGAGCATCCGACTACGACCTTGTGTTCCTGCCGCCTCCGATCGTCGAGGAGCACCTCCAGGCGTACTGCGACCTGCACGACGTGATGAATAGTGCTCCGTTGGAGGACTACGAGCGTGATCCCGAGGTTGTAACCCCCGAGATTTGGCGGGATTTCGAACGGCTGGATCGCGACCGACGGACCGAGTTCTTGGTCTACGTGGCGCGTCACAAGGAATCGGGCACCTTCGTCGGTTTGACCGAACTGATCTATCAACGGCTCAACCCGGCTCAGGCTTGGCAGGTCGACACGGGAGTGGATGCGGCACACCGCGAAAAGGGTCTGGGTCGTTGGCTCAAGGCGGCGATGCTGCAAAGGCTGCGGTCCGAATATCCCCTCGTGGAGAGGATCGACACCGACAACGCCGGATCCAACCAGCCGATGCTCAACATCAACATCACGCTCGGTTTCAAGCCGATCCTGATGAATCACATCTGGCAGGGAGACGTGGCGACGATTCGAGAGCGGTTGGCGGTTTAGCCGCCTAGATCTCTTCCCAGCTCTCCGCAGGTTCTGCGTTCTCGTGCTCCCCGGCGATCCTGGCCACATATGCCGCCGCCTCGCTGCGGCGACTCATCCCCATCTTCGCCAGGAGATTCGAGACGTAGTTCTTGACTGTCTTCTCGGCGAGGAACATCTTCTCGGCGATCTGACGGTTGGTCATTCCATCGGCGATGTATTCGACAATGGTTCTCTCTTGCTTGGAGAGCTTGGCCAGCAACGGATCGTCCTTGGGACCGCTGCGGAGCCGTTCGAACAGCGCTTCGGTCATCACCGGGTCGAGAAGGGATTCGCCGGCGCCAACCTTTCGAATGCTCTCGACGAGGTCCGTGGCCTTGACGCGCTTCAACACGTAGCCCGAGGCGCCGGCCAGAATCGCCGCCATTAGTGCCTCCTCGTCGGCGAACGAGGTGAGGATCAGGACCTTGACCTCCGGAAATCGAGAGCGGATGTCCCGACACGCCTCAACGCCACTCCGGTCGGGCAATCGCACATCGAGGACCACAACATCGGGTTGATCGAAACCCACCCTCCGCAGCCCCTCCTCGGCACTTCCCGCTTCCCCCACGACTTCCATGTCGTCATGGGAATCGATGAGCCCTCTGAGACCGGCACGGACCACTTCGTGGTCATCCACCAACAGCACACGCAGCATCGGCACGGGTCCGGAAGCTAGTCGGTGGTTAACGTCTTCAGGCATGCCGCAGCGTGACTTGCTCAGCCGGCTTCCGGACCTCATCGAGGCGGCAGCGTCGGTAATCGAGGCAGCGGATCTCCAACAGCTGCTCCATCGGCTCGTCACCGAAGCCCGTTTGGCAACCGGTGCCCCTTATTGCGCTCTTGGGGTCATCGGGGAACACGGGGTGTTGGTCGAGTTCATCCACGAGGGCATGGATCCCGAGACTGTCAAGAAGATCGGCACTCTCCCCAAGGGCCTCGGCGTCCTTGGCACCGTGGTCCGGGAGAAGAGGACGATTCGGCTCGACACGATCGGGGATCATCCCGACTCCTACGGCTTTCCTCCGAACCATCCCCCTATGGGCTCGTTTCTCGGGGTGCCGGTGATCGCAGGCGGGCGGGCCTTTGGCAACCTCTATCTCTCTGACAAAGAGGGAGGCTTCACCGACTCCGACGTTGCAACGATCGAGGCGCTGAGTCGGATCGCCGGATCGGCTCTCACCAACGCCCGGCTTCACGAGAGGCTGGCCGGGGTGGCCCTCCTCGAGGACAGGGAGCGGATCGCACGCGATCTCCATGATTCGGTGATTCAGGATCTGTTCGCCGTCGGGCTGGGCTTGCAGGGAATCTCCGGCCGGATCACTGACGAAGGTTCGGCCGCCACTCTCGAAAATGCCGTCGATCGTCTCGACGCGGTGGTCGAGACCCTGCGCAGCTACGTGTTCCAGCTTCGGGGTGGCCCCCGGCAACCGCTTCAGCTGGAAGATCGCCTTCAAGAGCTCGTCTCGCGCATGGGAACCGCCTATCCGAGTGAGGTCCGCCTCGAGCTTGCCATCACTCAGCCCGGCACCGAAGCCTTCCATGACGAGATCCTCAAACTGGTAAACGAGGCTCTGAGCAACGCACTTAGGCACTCTGGAGCTCAACACGTGAATGTCCTGGTCGAGTCGGATTTCGCCGGATGGCGCCTGAGAGTGCAAGACGACGGCATCGGATTCGATGTTGATGCAACCCGTGAGGGGATGGGACTTGGCAATCTCGAGACGCGGGCGGCTGGCCTTGGTGGGACGGCTCTGATCAAAAGCAGCGACGGCGTCGGAACCATCGTCGAAATCACGATTCCCATCAGCTAGTGGGCTCGGATTGGAGGGCTTGGGCCAAACGGTCGACCCAGTCCTGAACAGTCGCCTCGGCAATTCGACGAAGTGCGATGCGGTCGATCACCTTTCCGAGGGGACCCATCGGAGGTTTGTATCTCCCCTCGAAGCTGATCCGGGTCCCGGTGGAACCGGCCTTGGAGAGAACGAGGTCGGCCGTCATGGTTGGAAACAGCGCGCTTGCCCCGGTAGCGATCCAGCGGATCGGATAGACCAGACCCCGTGGTTGGACTTCGCGCTCACCGATCTCCAATCTGACTTCCTTGGCAACGCCGTCTATGTGAGGTCCGATCTGGGCGTGCAGAGACTCTCCGTCCCGATAGGCGACCCCTGCCCATTCGTAAAGGTCGGCATTCAGGGCATCGAAGCGTCGCTCGACCTTTCCCAATGGGACCCGGACAAACACCGCGTAGTGGACGAACATCTAGAGGCGACCGGGCCGGGTTCGATTGGAGAGCCCCCGTCCGGAGACCATGCCGGTGATGCTGTCGACTGAGACCTCAACGATGTGGGGAAAGGTCGCCATCTCTTGGAATCCGCTGCCACTCAAAGGGGATCCCATGTACTTGACGTACTTCTCGAAGAGCAATTCCACAGTCTGAGTCGTAGTGGCCGGATCGGTTCGCTCGACGGCTCGACCTTGGACAATGACACTGGTCCAATCACCCGTCTCTTCATCAAAGCGGCAGGCTTCGATTGAGACTCGTGGATTGGCGATGAGGGCTTCGAAGCGCATGCCCGGCTTGGTTCTGAAGAGGACCCGATTCCCGTCGAGGACGAATGACACCGGGCTCACATAAGGATCGCCTTTCGCGAGAACTCCGATATGGGCAACCAGTGCATCGGCGAAGAACTGGCGTGCCTCTGCCTCAGTGATCGTTTCCATGGATCACACCGTGGACGGCTCGGTCATTGCCCAGAGCACATCCTTGATCGAGATCATGCCCAGGATCCGAGACCCGTCGATCACGGGTATGTGCCGATAGCCGCTGGCGAGCATCCACTGCGCCGCCTCGGTTACCTGCATGTCCGGATCGATCGAATCCGGGTACGACGTCATCCATCGGTCGACTCTTTCCAGATCCAGGTCGGCCCCTTCGGCGACAGCGTCAAGGAGGTCACGCTCGGTGAGGATGCCCTCAATAGCCCCATCGACCTCGACGGCAACCGAGCCCACGCCGTTGCTCTTCATGCTGACCGCGGCGCTTCGCATCGTGGCTTCCGGCGCCACCCATATGACCTCCCCACCAACCAACTCACGAACTGTCATCAGCTGCCTTTCTCTGCTTGTAGCCATCTTCGGGCGAGCGAGGCGGGCGGGGGAGCGGCATTGGTCCCAAGTTGAAGGGACCTATGCGCCTAGGGAGCCGCTAGTCCCGTTTCTTACCTTTGCCCGATGACACCACGACTTCATGAACCAGAAGACCAGCCGACCAAGCTCGTGATCGACCGTCTGCTTGTGCTGGTCGCGGTCATGGGGGCGGCGTTCGCGATCATGGCCGCGGTGATCGCGATCCGGGGCGGCGACACCGCGGGGGCAGCAACCGGCGACGAACAACAGTCCGGTCACGTCAGCCTCAGCGAGTTCTCCATCGATGGTGACCTCGCATTCGCACCGGGATCAGTAGCCCTGCATGTATCGAATGACGGTTCGCAGATCCACAACCTCACCGTCGAAGGCGGGACTACAACCCCCGATATCAGCGCTGGCGACTCGGCCCAGCTCGATCTAGACGACCTGACTGAAGGTACCTATGTGGTCTTCTGCTCGATTCCGGGCCATCGCGACGCCGGCATGGAGGCCACGCTGACTGTTGGCACTGGCGCTACGAGCGCGGAGGGTGAGGGTCAGCACACCGCAGCTGACTGGGCGAAGATGGACCAAATGATGACCGACTCGATGCTGGCCTTTCCTGCCGCCACCGAGGGAAAGGGCAATCAGCTTCTCGAGCCCACCGTGCTCGCCGACGGCACGAAGGAGTTCCACCTCACCGCGGCCGTCACCAAGTGGGAGGTCGCTCCGGGGAAGATCGTTGACGCATGGACATACAACGGCATGGTCCCGGCACCGATGATCCGGGTGGGCGTAGGCGACAGGGTTCGAGTTGTCCTCGACAACCAACTGCCGATGGGAACCGACATCCACTGGCATGGGGTAAAAGTCCCCAACAGCATGGACGGGGTGTCACCGATCACCCAGCCCCTGGTGAAGCCGGGGGAGACCTTCGTCTACGAATTCACGGCTACCGAGCCCGCCATCGCCATGTACCACGCCCACCATCACGCACAGATGCAGGTTCCAAACGGGTTGTTCGGCACCTTCATCGTGGGAGACATTCCGGTTCCGAGGGGTCAGACGATCTCCGGGGTCGAGATTCCGACAGAACTGGAGATTGCCCAGGAGATCCCGCTCGTTCTCAACGACGCCGGTGTGATCGGGCTCACTCTCAACGCCAAGTCATTTCCGGCGACCGAGCCCTATACCGGCAAAGTCGGGGATTGGGTGGTGGTCCACTACTACAACGAGGGGCTGCAGATCCACCCCATGCATCAACACCAGTTCCCACAGTTGGTGTTCGCCAAAGACGGGATCCCGCTCGATCATCCGTATTGGGCCGACACGGTGGCCATTGCCCCAGGCGAGCGCTACTCCGTCCTCTTCCAGCTTTCCGACCCGGGGGTGTGGGTCTGGCACTGCCACATCCTCAATCACGTCGAGAGTGACACCGGCATGTTCGGGATGGTTACGGCGTGGATCGTCGAGGAGTGATCGCTACCTTTCGAAGCGATGTTCAACAGCATCTATCCGGAGACCGGCGCCGTTGACGACCTCCTGGGCCTGGTTCTTGGGTCGGAACGCTCCATCGTGGGCCGCCCCTGGGTGATGTTGAACATGGTGGCTTCAATCGATGGAGCCACCTCGGTGAACGGTAGGTCACGCGGACTGGCGGACGACGACGACAGGACGATGTTCAAGGCGCTACGCGCGGTTCCCGACATCATCCTGGTGGGTGCGGAAACAGCGCGGGCCGACGATTACGGGCCGATCCGTCTCGATGAGGAACGAATCCAGCGCCGAAGAGCGGTGGGCAAACCTGACCTGCCCAGGTTGGCGGTCCTGAGCGGGCATCTCAACCTCGATCCAGGGGCGAAGCTCTTCTCCGACCCGGATCTACGGCCCATCGTCCTCACCGGGAGAGATGCAGACTCCGATCGCCTGAAATCCCTCGAACCGATCGCCGAGGTCGTGGTGTTCGAAGATCTGAGTATCGAATCCGTGCTGGGTCATTTCGGGTCCGGGGTCATCCTCTGCGAAGGAGGGCCCGGCATAAACGCACAGCTTGCGGAGGTCGGCGCAATCGACGAGTTGAACCTGACGGTTGCGCCCCTGATCGTCGGTGGGCAGTCGAAGAGGGTGGCCCAGGGTGCAACGGCGCATTCTCCGCAGGAGATGGAGTTGGACCAGATCCTGGCCGGCGACCGGTCTCTTTTCCTTCGCTATCGATCGACATGATCCGATAGGGTGACCATGCGAATGTCAGGACTTGGCGATGTTGTCAGCTCCGTCGCTCGGTGGTTGAACCCCGTAACCGGGTCATCGTCTTCACCACTGGAGACAACGGTATTTATCGACTCGTTCGGTCCTTCGCTGATGCCCAGGACCTCCGTGCACCAGGGATTGGCGACCGGACTCAGCCTGATCGCTGCGCGCGGTGTCACCAAGTTGGTCGATATCCCCATTTCCGCGGTCATCCCAGCCGAGGCCGGACTCGTGACACATTTGACGGGTCGTGCCGTCATGGGAGGCGCGGGGGCAGCGCTTGCCGCTCTTCCGGTCGAGGACGGCGAGACAATGTGGGTCTCCACTGCGAGGACCGGCGGTCAGATTGTCCGTGCGGCCGCCATCGGTGGCGCTATCTACGACGTGGGTACCGCAGTACGACGTCGCTACGGCTCCGATTCACCGATCCAGCCCCTCATCATCTCGGCCTCGGCTCTTGCCGGGGTCCTCTATACGGCCAGACGACGACGGACCGCCAGACAGGAAGCGGTCGGAAAATGGCCGATTGTCCAGGAGGTGACCATCCCGACGGCCGTTGGCACCGCGATCGCTGTGAACAACTTCGGCAGGGTCGTCGGTTGGGGGTACAAGGCGAGTCGGGACCGCTGGATCAACTACCTCGGCCCTGGTTGGTCGAAGAACGTGATGGGAAGGGTGATCAACGCGGGACTATGGGCGGGTGCCGGCGTCGCCGCCTATCGGGCCGGGGTTGGAAAGCTGACCAAGAGCAACGACAAGATCGAGGCTGGCTACGCCACACCACCGGTCGCCCCCGAGGTTTCAGGCAGCGCGGACAGTGTTTCCACCTTCGAGGAACTGGGATTGCAAGGTCGGCGCTTTGTAGTGGACGTGCTCACGCCTGAGATCATCAAAGAGACCCTCGGTGAGCCCGCCAAGACGCAGCCAATCCGAACGTTCATCGGATTCAACACCGAGCCCATCTACTCGACCGGGCGAGCCGAACTCGCCCTCGAGGAGCTCGATCGGACCGGAGCCTTCGATCGTTCGTACCTTCTGTTGGTATCACCAACCGGGACCGGTTGGGTCGACCACACGGTGGTCGAGGCCGCCGAGCTGATGACCCGAGGTGATATCGCCACCTGTTGCATCCAATATGCGCGTTCGCCTTCGTTTCTGGCGGTGCAGCAGGTAGCCCTGGGAAGGGCCCAGTTCCGGCTCTTGCTGTGGGGGATCAGGGAACGGCTGCGGGAGCGGGCTCCCGAGAAGCGGCCCAAAGTCCTCATATTTGGAGAAAGCCTCGGCGCCTGGACCTCGTCAGATGTGGTCATGCATCAGGGAATTACCGGATTCGATCACTACGGGATCGACCGGGCCCTCTGGTTCGGACTGCCTTGGCTCGCGAAATGGTCGCGGTCGGGCATGATCCGCCAGACGTCTGAGTCGGTCCCGGAGGGAACGGTCGGTGTTTTCGACCGGCATGAGCAATTGGCGGCTCTCACGCCAGATCAGCGGGACAGGATGCGGGCTGTCATTCTTTCCCACGACAACGACCCCATCGCCCTGTTCGGTCCCGACATGTTGGTGCGAAAGCCAGACTGGATCGGTGCCGAGGCCAGGCGCGGCGTGGCCGACTCGATCGAATGGACTCCGATCGTCACCTTCTGGCAGACCGCGATCGACGCTGCAAATGCCATGGTCACGATCCCTGGCGACTTCCAATCGTTTGGCCACGATTATCGAGCGGACACCGCCCGGTTCGTCCGCGACGCCTATCACCTGCCAGCGACCACGGATGATCAGCTAGAGCGAATCGAGAAGGCGCTCCGAACCTTGGAGTTGGAACGGTCCGAGCGAATCAAGGCAAGTCACATTGCCGACGCCCCGCCAGCTCCTGCCGAGCGTGAAGACGGTGGCCGCGCGGTCAGCGCTGGCGTCCCCCTGGTTGCGAAAAAGGCGAAGGGCGCGAATTGGCGCAGGAGCTTGCAGGGGAAACATCGCAGCTGAGTTTTGGTGTGACCAACGACATGGCTCGGTAACCTCGCGCTGATGGGAAAGCACGCCGAGCTCTACGAGAGACATCAAAAGGTCTTGCCCGGTTGGGCACCGCTTTACTACCAGCAGCCGATAGCGATAGTCGATGGCGACGGGCGGCACGTGGTGGACGCC
>DATDJH010000057.1:0-2434 GCA_036520635.1 Acidimicrobiia bacterium | reverse complement strand
GCCACATCGTGGTACGTGCTCCCGGCGGTCGCCTTTGGCTTCATGACGGCGGTCCTCTTCGACGCCCGGATCGCGGTCCTCATGGCCCTCTCCGTTGGTGTGCTCACTGCGGTCGGGACCGGCGACATAGGCATCACCGTCTACGCCATCCTCGCCACGCTGGCTCCGATTCCGTTTGTCAGTTCGGTGAGCAGCCGGGGCGCCTTCCGCAACGCGGTGGTGTTCTCGGCTCTGACCGCCGCGGTGGTGGCCGCGTCCACATCGTGGTTCTTCCACGTCGGGCCCAACGACGTCCCCTTCGAAGTGATCGGGCTCTCGGTGGCCTGGGCATTCGGGGTCTCGGCAATGGCTTCCTTGATCGGCCTCGCCGCCCTCCAGTTCTTCGAGTCGGCCTTCGACATAACCACGACCCTGGGTCTGCTCGATCTGACCGATCGCAACCACAAGGGTCTCCAGTTGCTCCAGGAGAAGGCGTTCGGGACTTTCAACCACTCACTGATGGTCGGAACCTTGGCCGATGCGGCGGCGCGAGCCATTGGAGCCAACGCACTCCTCGCCCGTGCCATGGCGTACTACCACGACCTGGGGAAGACCGAGAACCCCACCTATTACATCGAGAACCAGTTCGGGATCCCCAACCCGCACGACTTCCTGACTCCGGAGGAATCGGCGCAGATGATCCGACGCCATGTCACCGACGGAGTGGCGCTGGCCCGGGAGTTCAAGATCCCGTCCGATGTGGCGACCGGCATTGTCAGCCATCACGGCGACGGCATCATGCGCTTCTTCTATGAGAAGGCGCGGTCCCAACGGGGTGATGCCGTGAACCCGGACGACTTCCGCCATGTCGGTCACAAGCCGAAGACCGCCGAGTCGGCCATCGTCATGCTTGCTGACTCACTGGAGGCGGCCTGCCGGGCAGTGTTCCAGACTGAAGAGCCGACTCCCGAGGCCATCGAGAAGGTGGTCAACCGGGTCATCGATGAGAAACTCGACGATGGTCAACTCCAGGAATCGCCGCTGACCCAGTTCGAGATGACCCAGGTGAGAAAGGCCTTTTTCGAGTCAATGGTCGGGCATTATCATCAGCGGATCGCGTATCCGAACTTCCCCGGGACCTGATGGACGATCCCTCCAGTACCAACACCGGCCAGTGAGCGTCTTCCTGGCCGACGAACAAGGTGAAGAGCTGGATCTTGCCGGGATGCGTAATCTCGCCGAATTGGTCCTCTCCACTGAGGGTTACCCAAAAGAGACCGAGGTCACCCTGCTCTTCGTGGATGAAGACGAGATGTCCTCATACAACGAGCGCTTCCTGAATCGCACGGGACCGACTGACGTCCTTGCCTTTCCTGTGGAGGACCTGTTGCCCGGTATCGCTCCTGATCCCGACCCCACCGGGCCTCCACTCATGATCGGCGACGTGATCATCGCCCCCGCCTACGTGAAGCGGCAGTCCGCAGAGTTGGAAGTCGCCTTTGACGACGAAATGGCGCTGATGGTGACTCACGGCATCCTCCACCTCATGGGGTATGACCATCAGGCTGATGATGCCGCTTCCGCAATGGAGGGTCGGGAGACCGAAATCCTTGCTCTGGTCGGAAAGAAGCGACGATGACCGTCCTCGTGATCGTGCTGGCCGCCATCTGCCTGGTGATGGCCGCGTGGCTTCGGGCCGCCGGCACCGCAGTGACCCGGATTCCCCGCGCCGACGCCCTCCGAGACAGCGCCGACCAGGTGTCAGGAGCCGCGACCGTGGCCGAGCTCCTCGAGGAGCGGGAGTTGATCAATCCTGCGGTGAGCGTGGTCGCGGTTGCCTTGCTCGTCATCTCGGCGGTTCTTGGCACCGCGGTCCTCGCCGCGGGCGCCGGGCTCGCCAGTTCGGTCGGCTATGCGATGGCAGTAGGGATATCGATCTTCTTCGTCGGCGACTTGGTGCCACGTCAGGTGGGTCGCCATCGCACCAGGCTGATCGCCTATCGCTCGGCTGGCCTCCTTGCGGTGGCGATGCGCCTCGGAGGGTGGGCCAATGACCTATTGCCTGAGCCGGATTCAGAGGAGTCGGACCGTGATTCCGGATCAGGATCGGACGAGGCCGACGAGCAGGAGCGGGAGCTGATCGACTCTGTCCTCGAGTTCGGTGAGACGCTGGTGCGGGAGGTGATGACCCCGAGGCCCGACATGATCACGGTGCCGATCACAGCCACCATTGACGAGCTCGTTTCGATTGCGACCGCCGAGGGATACTCCAGGGTCCCGATCACCGACAACGGAGACGTGGTCGGGCTGGTCATCGTCAAGGACCTTCTCCCGCTGCTTACCAACGGCCAGCGACCTGCATCGCTGAAGGAGGTCATGCGGCCAGTCGAGTTCGTCCCCGAGGCCAAGCTGGCCTCTGCGCTGCTCGCCGAGATGCAGTCGAGGCGGGTCCATC
>DATDJH010000056.1:0-35481 GCA_036520635.1 Acidimicrobiia bacterium | reverse complement strand
ACAAAGGCGTTCAGTAAGGACGGTTACACCTCGACGACCGCGATGTTGAAACATCGGATGTCCCTGCATCCCGGGGAAGCCTGGAGACATGTCACCAGGGCGAATGGACTGGCCCAAGCGCCGCTGACCACCTTCGCCTATTCCAGCGGTGCCATTTCAGGCGCTCAAGTCGACGTGATTCTCGAGGCGAAGTTTGTCGCCGGCGACGTCTTCCCTGAGGCGGAAGGGCTTCTGGTGACTCTGGCAATGGACACTCCGCTCGTGGCTGATTTGAAAAAGCATCTCGAGTACTGGTTGGAGCAGGTGGCGCCAGTCGACCTCGGATCGGAGCGAGATCTGATGCGTGACCTGAGGTCCCTGACTCTGCGGCGGGACGGGGAGATGATCCGGATCAACGGGTGGGTCGATGTCGAAGCCGGCGAACGTCTTCGCGCCGGGTTGGAGCTTGGTCCGCCGGCGGAGGGCGACACTCGATCGACCCCGGCTCGCCGCGCCGATCTCCTCCTCGACATCATGAACGGAGCATCGGGCCGTCCCGACATCCTGGTTCATGTCTCGGCCGAAACCCTTCTCGAGGGAAGGCCCGGGATCTCGGAGACCAGCACCGGTACTTTCCTCACCACAGACGAAATCAGGCGTCTTGCCTGCGATGCCAACTTGAGTCGGGTTGTCTTCGGTCCGGAATCGCAACCGCTAGACGTCGGGAGAACCAAGCGGCTGGTCACCGGTCCGTTGCGCACTGCAGTCTGGGCGAGAGACCTCAGATGTGTTTTCACGACATGTGACCGTGACGCCAACTGGTGTGATGTTCACCATCTCGCCCACTGGGCCGCCGGTGGCGAGACCAACATCGACAACTTGGTGTTGCTTTGTCGCACCCATCATGTTCTCGTCCACGATGGTGGTTGGACTATCAGAGGCAAGCCCGGTCAGCTCCGGTTCTACCGTCCTGATGGCACCGAGTTGGGAAGTCAGCCCCCGTCACGACCGCCACATCGCAGTCCGGTGTTCACCGTGGACACCGAGCGCTACTTTCCGCCGGGTGGCCTGCTCCCGATGATCCTCAATCGCCAGCGAGTCAGGGCTCCCTGACCCGGCTTGGTGCCTGCCGTCATGGGGTAAGTTTGGCCCTCCATGTGTTACGACGACGACTCCAGCCCTCCGATCGAAGTCATCGATGGAGGGGTAGGCGGACATGGAGACCTGGTGCTGACCGCGGCCGATGGCAATCAGCTCGCCGCATTCAGTGCCACCAGCGCTAACAGCAAAGGACCGGGGGTAGTGATCCTCCCCGATGTTCGAGGCCTACATCGGTTCTACGAGCAGCTGGCGTTGAGGTTCGCAGAGAATGGCTATGACTCCATCGCCATCGACTATTTCGGGCGCACCGCCGGCGTCGGCAAGCGGCGTGATGCGTTTCCTTACGCTGATCACGTTCCTCTCACCACCATCGAGGGGGTGACAGCTGACACGGCTGCCGCTGTTGCCCAGCTGCGTTCGACGGACCCCGGGCGCGTCATCTTCACCGTGGGCTTTTGCTTCGGTGGGAGTAGCTCGTGGCATCAGGCAGCTGCCGGCCACGGCCTCTCGGGAGCGATCGGCTTCTATGGCAATCCCAAGCGCCCTCCGGTCGGCCCCATCGAGCGGGTCCATGATTTCGAGTGCCCCGTTCTCGGCCTGATGGCCGGGGATGACCCCGGGATACCGGTCGAAGTCGTAGATGAGTTTCGATCGGCCCTCGATAGCGCAGGAAAAGAGAACGAGATCATCGTCTATCCGGGTGCTCCCCACTCCTTCTTCGATCGGAAGCAGGAGGAGTTCGTTGAGGCCTCAGCCGACGCCTGGCGTCGGGTACTCGACTTCATCGGATCCAAATGACCCCGTCAGCTCCACGGGCCCTTCCGGGGGGCACTGTCACCTTCCTCTTCCTAGACATCGAGAAGTCCACCGAGCATCTCGAGCAACTGGGAACCGAGTACCCGCATCTCCTGGAGACCTATTGGGATCTCACTGAGAGAGCCGTCGCTGACCATGCAGGGGTCATCTTCGGCTCGGAGGGTGACGGCCTCTTCATAGCGTTCCCTGAGGTTGGTGCCGCGGTTGCGAGTGCGATCGATGCGCAAGTTTCCTATGCCACGGCGCCGTGGCCACACGGCTCAAAAGTGTTGGTTCGCATGGGGATCCACACCGGCACCCCGACTCTCATTGGTGACGACTACACGGGCCTCGATGTCCATAGGGCCGCTCGCATCATGGCTGCGGCATGGGGCGGGCAGATCTTGCTCTCGGACGTGACCTTTTCCCTTCTGAGCCGTCCCGGGCTGACCTGCCGGGAGTTGGGCTGGTTTGACATGAAGGGCCTGACCCGACCGGAGCGGATCTATCAACTCGAGGCCCCTCCGCTCGCATCGGAATTCCCGCCGGTGAGAGCCAGGAATCGTGAGGTGGACCTTCCCGCCTACCTGACCGAGTTCATCGGGCGTGAAGACGACATCTCGGCGCTTCTCGGCATGCTCGAAGGCGGTGCTCGCATGATCACCCTGACCGGGCCCGGGGGAATCGGGAAGAGTCGGATCGCGGCCGCTGCAGCATCCCGTTTGGGTTCGACCTACCCCGACGGCGTCACCTTTGTCGATCTTTCGAATGAGACCGACCCCGACCGGGTGCCCGGTGCTATCGCCGAGAAACTGGGGCTCCCACCCGAGCCCGATCACGACCCGTTGGAGGTCCTGATCAACCAGCTGGCCGAGATGGAGATGCTGCTGATCCTCGATGGTTTCGAACGGGTGGCCGCCGCCGCAGTCTCGATGGCGACGCTTCTCAGCCGGTGCCCGAAGCTTCGCATGATCGTCACCAGCCGCGGCTCGCTTCGCATCGGCGCCGAGCGAGAGTTTCGCGTCGATCCCCTGGGATGGGCCATGGAAGGGGCGGACTTCGACCAGATCGCAGCCTCCCCCGCGGTCCGGCTCTTCGTCGACCGGACCCGTCTCGTGCGCCCGGATTTCGAGCTCACCCCAGAGAACGCCCCTGTCATCCGGGAGCTGGTGGAACGACTGGATGGGTGTCCCCTTGCCATTGAGTTGGCCGCCGCCAGAGCGCGCCTTCTCCCTCCCGAGGAGATACTCGACCGGCTCGAGGCAGTACTCGACCTGTCCACGTCGTCGCCGGATCTGCCGACTCGGCAGCGATCGCTCCGGGCCACGATCGAATGGAGTCACGGTCTGCTCGACGAAGCCGACCAACGGCTCTTCAGGCGTCTCGGGGTCTTCGTGGACGGATGGGCCCTGGAGGCGGCCGAGGCGGTCGCTGGTGAAAGTGCACCAGACGTGTTCTTGGGGTTGGAGACGTTGGTCAGTCAGAGCATGATTTGGGTTGAGTCCGCGGGTCGAATGGCGATGGGGACCGCCATGCGCGAGTTCGCTCTGGAGCAACTAGCGGACTCCGGAGACGAGGAAGAGACCCGGCGGCGCCATGCCGAGCATTACGACGCGGTGGTCGTTGCCAGTGAGCCGCTGCTTCAAGGCCGGAAGCAAAGAGAGACGGTGGCCAAGCTGTCACGTGATTGGCGCAATCTGCGGAGCGCCGCCGATTGGGCGATGAAGAACAACCGGATCCAGATGGCCGGCTCCCTCTACGTTCGGACCTGGATCGTGGCCTGGCAGGGCGACAACTGGAACAACGTCAAAGCTGACACCGCCAGGTTGATGGCATTCAGTGACCGGCTCGACGAACCGCTCCGAGCTCGCGCGTTGTTTGTTGCCGCGGGCACCTTCATGGAGGTGGGCGAGCCTGAGGCCGCAATTTCCTATGGGCGTCCCGCCATGGACCTGGCGGCCCGGATCGGCGACAGGGAGACCGAGGCATGGGCCCGTCTCATGATTGCTGGCTCCATCCTGTTCGAAGACAGCTTCAGCCAGGAGGCCCGGACCCACATCGCCACGGCGGTGGAGCTTGCCAGCACCCTGGACGACCCGTTCGTGCTGGCATATGCGACCAGCTTCCATGCGGCGATGTCGACCGTCGACGGTGATATCGAGTCCGCTCTCCAGGGCCATGCCAGAGTCCTCTCGATCGCACTCGAGATGGACAATGTGTCGTTGATCGTCCAGTCCTACTGCCAGGCGGCCCTTACCCATCTCGCTGCCGGGGATCGGGTTCGGGCACGAGAGGTTCTCGAGGCGGCTGCGGAATATGTCGATCGGCTCCGAAGCCTGGAGGGCCTCGCGCTGTTCCTCGACTCGGTCTCATGGCTGGCCTTCACCGAAGAGGATCCGGTGCGGGCGATGACAGCGTTAGGAGCCGCGAACGCGACCAGAGCCCGGGTGGGACTGGTCCGCTGGGCGACGGTCGCCATCCTGCTCGAATCGACAGGGTTGGCGGCAGAGGCGGAGACACCGGAGTTAGCCGAGGCCCGACGCGCCGGCGGAGAGATGTCGCCGCAGGACGCGATCAGCTTCGCCCTTCATCCCCACCACGAGTTGGCGACCGCAGGCTGACCAGGATCGCGGTTAGAGCTGACCCGATCGACCGGCGTCTGCGATTGATTCGAGGTAGACCGGGTCGTCGTATCTACTGAGCAAGAACGACGGGGAGTACCCCGGCAGCTCGTCGCCAGAGATGTGACGGGCAACGAGATCTCCGGCCCCCATCGAGACCATGACTCCGAATCCCGACATTCCGGCCATCAGGAAGAATCCCTCTGGCCCGGCCGGCCCGACCAGAGGGCGGTTCTCCCGGGTCTTGAGGTAATAGCCGCCATCGACCACCGAATGGGGGAGCCCGTCGAGGTAGGGCGCCAATCCGGGAACCATCGTGGTCAGGCCCCGCATCACGACCTCGGGATAGAGGGGGTCATCCAGCAACGGCCAAACTGGATCCTCCCGGACTTCGTTGTGGTATTCCCAGAGGGCCAGGAGGTAAGGAGACTCGACGCCGCCCTCGGGGCGCCCATGGCAGAAGATCGGCATCTGGCCGAGCAGATCGTGGCGGCCCTGGGCCTGCAGTTCCGCCCTTTCCTCATCGGTCCAGTCGACCGTCTGATGGTCACTCCAAATGAACATCGGGGCGTGACGTGGGATCACTCCAAGGTGCTCTCGGTAGGCGACCTTGATGTGGACCTCGGCAAGAACCGGGAGGGCGACCCCAACCATTGCGGCCACCGATCGCGACATCGGCCCCGCCGCGTTGACCACGACTTTGGTTGCGATACGGTCGCCGGAGGCCAGGCCCACCCCAGTCACCGAGCCGCCGTCCACATCTATTTCGGTGACCTCGTCCTGGACGAAGGTCGCTCCGTCCTGGCGTGCGCGTTCCAACATCCATGCTCCGAGTTGCTGGGCGCTCAGCCACCCGGCGCGTCGAACATGTACCGCCCCAACCGCCTTGTCAGTGATGAATGGGAAGTGCTCCCGAATCGTGTCGGCGCCGATGAGGATGTCCGCGCCCTCTGGGGCGCCCACGTAACCCTCCTCCGGTGAATGTCGATAGGGGATCGGTCCGGGGTGAATCCTTACCGTGCCGGCACCGAGGGTCGATGTGTGATGGGCCTCTTCGATCATGCTGTGGAGACGGGCTTCGTCTGCGGTGATGAACAGATAGCCGCGGCGGTTCATCCCGATCACGTTCCCCGACTCGGCAGCCACTTTCTCGAGCAGGTCGATGGAGCGATTCATCAATTCGACCATTGGGGAATTCGGCCACCAATTGCGGTAACACTCGGCTGACTTGTCCGATGTGAGAGTCAGCGGAGGGCGGGGGTCGACGATCTTCACTCGCTTCGCGCCCTGGGCGACGGCGAGGTGATAGGCAGCGGAGACACCGGCCACTCCGGCACCGATCACCACCGCGTCTGCGGAATCGGTCATCTAGCCACCCAGAAACGTGCGGACGCGACCGGCAATCTCATCTGGCGTGAACCCGAATTCCTTGGCGAGGACATGGTCCGGGGCCGATGCCCCGAACCGATCGATTCCGATGCTCAGACCCTCGTCGCCGACCAACCGTTCCCAGCCGAAAGTGGCCGCCGCCTCAATCGACACCCGAGGTGCGGTGCCGAGCACCTCGTCCTGATAACTCTTTTCCTGCTCGAAGAACAGCTCCCAACAGGGGAGACTCACCACGCGGGCCTCGATGCCTTCTCCGGCCAGTGCCTCGGCAGCGCCGAGGGCGGCGGAGACCTCCGACCCGGTGGCGATCATCGTCACCGCGGAGCCCTCCCGAACGGCGTACCCGCCTCGGTTCACACCATCGGGGACCGGGTCGAGGGTAGGAAGGTTCTGACGGGTCAGGACCAGGGCCACCGGGCCATCGTGCCGGTTGATGGCTACCTCCCAGGCTTGGAGGGTCTCGTTGGCATCAGCAGGGCGTATCACCCAGAGATTCGGCATGGCGCGCAGCGACGCAAGGTGCTCGATCGGCTGGTGGGTCGGCCCGTCCTCCCCGAGAAAGATCGAATCATGGGTGTACACCCAGATCGAGGGCGCTCTCATGATCGCTGACAGGCGCACGGCCGGGCGCTGGTAGTCGCTAAAGACGAAGAAGGTGGCCGAGTAGGGCTTGAGGCCGCCGTGGACCGCCATTCCGTTGACGGCCGCCCCCATCGCGTGCTCCCGGATGCCGAAGGGAATGTCACGGGCCGAGCGGTCGTCTCGAGAGAAGAGCCGGCCCTTTTCGATGACCGTCTTCGTTGAGCCGGCGAGGTCGGCGGCGCCACCGATGAACCCGGGGGCCTTCTCAGCCATCTCCCCGAACAACATCGATGAAGAGGCCCTGGTGGCGAGGCTCCCACCCACTTCGAAGCCCGGCCCGTCGAGCTTGACCGGTGTGGGGTCATGGAGCGCGCTCCACAGACTCCGTTGCTCGGTGGTGGCCGATTCGAAGCGTTCCGTCCAAGCCCGTCGGGCGTCACGGCCCCGGTTCATGGCAGCGCTGAAGAACTCGTAGACACCGTCCTCGACGTGGAACGGAGGGTCGATCGGAAAGCCCATGGCCTCTTTGGTCAACTTGATCTCTTCCTCGCCGAGGGGTGAGCCGTGGGCTCCGGCAGTGTCCTGGGCGTGGGGTGCCCCTTGGGCGATATGGGTGTGACAAGAGATCAGCGACGGACGGTCGTCTTCGAGAGCGGATTCGATCGCGGCTGCTACCGCTTCCCTGTCATGCCCGTCAATGTCCTGGGTTTGCCACCCCATGGAATCAAATCGGGCGACCACGTCTTCACTAAAGGTGATGTCGGTGGACCCGTCGATTGAGATGCGATTGTTGTCGTAGAGGTAGATCAGACGGCCGAGGCCAAAATGACCGGCCAGGGACGCCGCTTCGCTGCTGACTCCTTCCATGAGGTCACCATCGGAGACGAAGCCGAATGTCCGGTGGTCAACGAGGTCCGCCCCGAGGCGCGCCCTCAGGTGGGCCTCGGCGATGGCCATGCCTACCCCTGTCGCAAACCCCTGCCCAAGGGGCCCGGTAGTCATTTCGATCCCGAGCCGATGGTCTATTTCGGGATGACCGGCCGTGTGGCTGCCCCATTGCCGGAAGTTGCGTAGATCATCGAGGGTGAGCGGGAAGCCACTGAGGTGGAGCATGGAATAGAGCAGCATCGAGCCATGACCGTTGGAGAGCACAAAACGGTCGCGATCCGGCCACTCCGGATCATCCGGGTCGACGTTCAGATATCGCCCCCACAGCACCACAGCGATATCCGCCATGCCCATAGGCATTCCAGGATGCCCGCTGTCCGCCTTCTGCACTGCGTCCATCGCCAGGGCTTTGATTGTGTTGACGGCTAGCTGCTCAACCGGGCTGGATTCCATCGGCGGCGAGGGTACCCGTGCAGATCGGCTGCCGGTTTCAAGTGATCAGGGCCGACACAGCTCGCAGGCTCGATACCCGGAGGCCTCGGCGGCGCTCCCCGACTTGAAGGGGACGACATTCTCTGGCTTGGACCGTCTAATCGCTCGACAGGTCGGGTTGCAGAAGATGTGGGTCGACTTGTTGCCTTGGACCCGTACCTGGTGCTCGGCCAGGTCCTCGAGATGGACCGGGTCGGCGCCCTCGTGGGTGAGGAGCTCCCACTTCACGTGGGGACCGCCCAGGGAATAGGCACCGATGGTGCCGTCGGAGCGAACGACCCGGTGGCAGGGGATGATCAGGGGGATCGGATTGCGGGCCATGGTCGACCCCACGGCGCGGGCAGCCCCCGGACGCGCCGCCTCCCGTGCCAGCCAGCCATAGGGCCGAACCTCACCCTTGGGAATCGTGGTGGCGATCCGAAGGATCCGGGCCTGAAAGTCGGTTACCGACCTCAGGTCGACAGGCAGCGTGCCCGGTGTGCCGGCCTCGATGGCAGAGGGGATACGCCCGGACCATGCCGATGGCGCCTCTGCCCTGATCAGCGGTCGGCCATGCCGGTGGTTGAAGTAGCCCTCGAAGTCATCCGAAGCCAGGCCAAGCGAGGAGACGCCGTTTGGATTGAAGGTCACCACAACCTCGCCGACGGGCGAGTCGTAGTAGTCGTAGCCGTCGGCGATGCCGGTGCCCAAAGCCACCCCTTCCGTGATGCCTTCAGGCAGTGGTCCAGCGAGGCCCTCGAGTTGTTGTTCGATATTCATGCTTCGTGCTCCATCATCTCTCGCAATCGGTCCAACCCTCGATGGATGTCTGCCTTCACCGTGCCTTCGGGGCGGCCGGTCGTCTCCGAGATCTCCCCGATTCCGAGCCCGACAACGTGACGCAAAACGACGGCCGTGCGTTGGTTGCGGTTGAGAGCCGCAAATCGAGAATCCCAGGCTCGCTCATCCGGTAGCTCGGCGTCCTCCACCCCGTGGTCGTTGATTTCCACGAATAGCGGCCGCCGCGATCGGTCCCGGATGTGGTTTCGACCAAGGTTGAGGGCAATGGTCCACACCCACGGGGCCAATCGAAGGTCATCGAACCGCTGTCGGTCGAAGTCTCCCAGGGCCTTGTAGGCCCTGATGAACGTCTCCTGGGTCAGATCCTCGGCCTCCTGGTGGTCCCCACACATGCGGCGCAGTCCCCAATAGAGCCGGGGACCAAGATCCTTGACCAGATCCGGGAAGGCTCGGTCGAGGTCCACGGCGAGAGCGGTCGTCAGCTCATCCATCGTCATCAGAACACCCGGGACAGTGATTCGGTTGCAGCGGTCGCACCGTACTTAGATATGGGCAGTGGACGACTCGGAGATCACCGAGACCTTGCGGCTTGCCGAAGTGGCGGTCAAGGCTGGTGATCCGCTCGGCCCGACTGGTTTCTGGAAAGCAGTGGCGGCCGTGAAGGCCAACCCGACATTGATCGAGGCCAACGCCGATCGGATTGGGGTCATCGATTCGATCGCATTCCGAAATTGGGCGCTATTGACCGTTCCCCTCTGGATCGGGAACCTCTTGACCTTGGGAGGCACCCTTCTCGGCCTTGCGCTCATCGCCTGGGCCTATTCGCTCGACGGGACCTCCGCTGGGATCGCCTTTCTGTTTGGTTTCGGGGCGCTCCTGGTCACTACCCACAGTCTCGGCCACCTCGTGGTCGGAGCCTTCCTGGGGATTCGCTTCACTCGATGGTTTGTTGGCTCGATTCGCCGCCCCCAGCCGGGCGTCAAGGTCGACTACGCCAGCTACTTGCGAGTCCCGGCGAAGTCGCGGGCCTGGATGCACGCCTCGGGGGCGATTGTCACCAAGATCGTTCCGTTCGCGCTGATCGGCGCCGCACTGGCCGCTGGAGTGCCTTCGTGGGTGGTGTGGGTGCTGGTTGTGGTCGGCATTGGCCAGCTGGTCACAGATGTTTTCTGGTCTACGAAGGCGTCGGACTGGAAGAAGTACAAGCGCGAGATGGCTTTCACCCGCTAGTTCTCTTGCTCCACCATGGTTGGGATCGATCCATCGGTTTGGTGCATCTGCTCGTGGGTGAGCAGCAGTTCGTCGAAGTTGGGCGGGTCTTCGACATCGATCGCGATCAGGTGCCGGGTGACCGGTCCGTCGGCCCGGTCGAAGGCCCGGGCCTTGGCGATCAGGGCGGCCGAGGCGTCGTCGATGCGCCGGTGCTGTGCGAGATGCTCCTCCCAAGACCCGGTGGCGAACATCTCGGTGAGCCGGGTCGGGGTCGAGGCGTTCCGGAACAGGCTCCATTGGTAAGCCCCGGTTCTGAGACGAACCAGACGGATTTCATTCATCAAATCGGTGAACTCGGCGAAGTCGCCCTCATCGATGGTCCAGGTGTTGAGAATCATCACCGGACCACCCTCCGCGATCTCTTCGTGAACTGGCGGGATCCGCTCCTCGTTGAACTCGGGCGACTCCACCTCATCGAGGGTGGGCAGCTTGAACGCAGGCGATGCCAGGCCCAAGGCGACCGTTCCCAGGGAGAGGACGACCATCGCCTGCCCGGTGCCGATGGCGTCGGCGACGATCCCTGCCAGGATCGCGCCCAGGGGGAGGACCCCCCCAAACGCCAAGGTGTAGAACGACATTGCCCGGCCTCGAATCCAGTGCGGCGCCATGAGTTGGGCGGTGGCGTTGAGATTGGTGAGGGTGAGCACCCAGAACGCCCCGGAGAAGAACATCGCCACGAATGCCCAGGCGAGGTTGGGCGCCAAACCGACCCCGATTCCCGCGACGCCGAAAAGGGTGATCGTCGCCATCGGAGCCCTTCTCCCCAAACGTCCGACAAACCGCTGGCGGACAAAGGCTCCCAACAAGGCACCGGCACCCATCGCCGCCAGCAATGCGCCGAGAGCCCCAGCTTCACCGCCCAGTGCCTCGGTTCGTCCCGGCAGGACCGACTGCACCACGGCCGAGGTGATGGCGAACAGGGCCACCAGCAGCAAGAGACGTCGGAACACCGGCGTGTAGCGGGCATAGCGGACTCCAAGGCTGATCGCGGTCCCGAACGAGGTGCTCTCCCGGATCGGACTGTTGATCGAGCGGCCGATCATGAGCAGAGCCACGACCACTGCGGCGTAGCTGAGGGCATTGATCGCGAAGCCGGCTTGGGCGCCGAGGGTGGCGACAATGAGCCCGCCGATGGCGGGCCCGATGGCCCGGGCCACGTTGAAACCCGCCGAATTGAGCGCCACCGCGTTGGGAATCATCAGCCGGGGCACGAGGTCGGGGAGCAGGGCGTTCCAGGTGGGCAGGTTGAGCGCCACCCCGGTGCCCAGGATCAGCCCGAGGCCAAGCAGCCAGCCCGGTGTGATCAGGTCGGTGGCGGTGAGTATCGCCATGGCGAGCGCCGAGCCGCCCATGATGACCTGTGAGATCAGCATCAACTTGGTTCGGTCGAACATGTCGGCCAGGGCCCCCGCCGCCAGGGCGAGAAAGAGAAGGGGCAGGGTGCTCGAGGCGACCATCAGCCCCACCCAGGTGTTGGAGTGGGTCATCTCGAACATGAGCCAGTTGGCGGCGACGGTCTGGATCAGGCTGCCCACGTTCGAGACGAGGGATGCGATCCAGAGCGTGCGGAACGACTCGATCCGAAGTGGGGCGACCGTCGAGGTCATGGCCACAAGCGTAGGAGCGGTAGGTTCCACCCAGTGGTTCGCGATCTCGCATACTTCATCCAGGGGGACGGGGGACCCGGTCCGGGAGTCTTGCTGCTCCACTCGTTCTGGGGTCTCACATCATCGGTGAAGGGACTGGCAGATGATCTGGCCGACCACGGGTTCACTGTCCTTGCCCCGGACATCAACTTCGGCGAGCTCCCGGAGTCTGAGCAAGAAGGCTTGGATCATCTCGGCAAGGCCGACCCCAACCGGCTCGCCTCGTTGGTCCTTTCATCCGCAAAGCTCCTCCATGAAAGGTCGACAGAGGGCCCGATCGGAGTCGTCGGTTTTGGGATGGGTGGGTCGCTCGGATTGTGGGCCTCGGCTCGTCTCGTCGATGTTGTTGGGGCTGTGGTCTCCTTCTATGGGAGCCAGCAGATCGACTTCGCCGGCGCCACCGCCGCCTATCTGGTTCACCTCGCCGCCGATGACGAGTTCATCACGGATGACGAAGCCGCATTCATGGAGGCCACCATGAGACTGGAGGAGTTGGAGGTGGAGGTGATCCAACACCCGGGCACGAAACACGGTTTCGGCGAGCCGGATGGCGACACCTTCGATCCCGAGGCGTTCGATGCCGCCTGGCGTCAAACGATCGAGTTCCTCGAGGCCAGGCTGAATCTCTAGCCGGCTTGAGTCGCCCGGTCCGAGCGGACATAGCCTTCGTGGGCCATTCGCTTCCCCATCACGTCATACATCTCAGGGTCGGCGGGTGTCCAAGTCTCGAGGCCGTCCACGTAGCGGTTGAACATGGAGAAGGCGGCTGCGATCAGAACGGTGTCGTGGATCTCCTTGTCCGTGGCTCCTTCATCCCGCGCCTGATCGACATCTGCGCTGGTCACATTTCGACCGCTCTCCGCAACCTTGCCCGCGATCGCTAGGAGCGCCTTGAGCTTCGGAGAAATTGGTGCGCTCTGATAGTCGTTCTTGACGGCATCCACGAGCTCATAGTCACCGTCGAGATGGTGAGCCGCCGCCGCTCGATGACTGTCCTGGCAGAAACCGCAGTCATTTCGGGATGAGACGAAGGTGGCGATCATCTCGCGCTCCCCGCTGCTCAGCGTGTTCGGCCCTCGAAGCAGCACCTCGGCCAGTTCCCGCATGGGTTTTGCGGTCTCCGGGCTGAATGCAAAGGCGCTGCTGATTCCAGGCAATTCCGGTGGTAGTTGGATATGTGGCACGCGGCCGATTGTAAGGAGAGCGGGTACCGTTAGAAAATGGCGGTTCGCGACCAGCAACTGACGCCACGGGTCGGGGCGGCGCTGCTGCGGGACCTGGAATCCCGGGTCGATGTGCCGGTGGCGAATCACGAGCTGATCGACGTCGACTCCCCATTCACCCTCGAAGTCATCGGTCAGATCCCGCAGGCAACCGCCGCTGATGTCGATGCGGCAGTGGCCATCGCACGAGAGGCTCAGCCTGCCTGGGCCGCGATGGGGGTGAAGCGGCGAGCAGCCATCCTTCTCTCCTTCCACGACCGTCTGATGAAGGAAGTCGACACGGTGGTGGACATCATCCAGCTCGAGGGGGGCAAGACGAGGGCCGGGGCATGGGAGGAGGTGGTGGATGTCGCCGGGACGGCTCGCTACTACGCCAACACGGCGCCGCGGCTGACAAGGAGAAAGCGCCGCCAGGGGGCGATGCCGCTCTTCACCAAGACTCACGAGTACCGGCACCCAAAGGGAGTTTGTGGCTTTATCTCCCCATGGAACTTTCCCTTCAATCTCTCGATCGGCGATGCCATCGCGGCGCTGGTGGCCGGAAATGCCGTTGTGATCAAGCCAGACGAGAGAACGCCTTTCTCCCTGCTTGCAGCGGTCCGGCTCTTCGACGAGGCCGGTGCTCCCGACGGCGTGATCCAGGTAGTGACGGGACGCGGCGAGATCTGCGGCCCCGCGCTCATCGATGCGGTCGACTATGTGATGTTTACCGGATCGAGCGCGGTGGGGAGCCTCATCGCCGAACAGGCGGGGCGGAACTTGATCGGCTCGTCGATGGAATTGGGCGGGAAGAATGCCGCCATCGTTCTCGATGATGCCGATCTGGATCGGACGATTCCCGAGCTGGCGAGGGGCACCTTCGGCCATGCAGGTCAGATGTGCGTCCACACCGAGAGGATCTATGTGGAACGGGGGATCGAAGACGAGTTCACCCGGCGATTCGTCGAGCAGGCGGAGCGTCTTGAGATCTCGGCCGGCTTCGAGTTCGGCCCTCGGGTCGGCTCGCTGATCACCCAGGACCATTTGGCCGAGGTCGAGGCGCATGTCGAAGACGCGGTGGCCAAGGGTGCGAATCTCCTCACCGGGGGACAGCGCCGACCCGATGTGGGCCCGCTGTTCTATGCCCCGACGATCGTGACCAACGTCGATGAGACCATGAATCTGTGCCGCGGTGAGACATTCGGGCCCGTGGTGTCCATCTACCCGGTCTCGTCCGCGGATGAGGCGGTGAAGCTGGCCAACGACTCCGACCTCGGGCTCAGTTTCAGTGTCTGGTCGCGCGACACACGGCGCGCTGAGGCCATCGCGGTCCGCCTCGAGGCGGGGAGCGTCGCCGTGAATGACGGCTACGTGGCGACCTGGGGCTCGCACGACGCCCCGATGGGGGGTTTCAAGCGATCAGGACTTGGGCGCCGCCATGGGTGGGAGGGCCTGCTCAAGTTCACCGAGCCGCAGACCGTGGCTGTGCAGCGGTTGATCCCGGCCTACGCCCCGGCACTGGGGCTCTCCTATGAGACCTACCGGAAGCTGGTGGAGCGGTTGGTGATGGTCTTCAGGCGGCTGCCGTTCTACAAGTGACTCCGCCGCTACTCCTCTGACATCTCGGCGAGATCCGCGGCCAGAATGTCACGGTCCTCGGTGTCCTCGATATCGGGAAGCAGCGCCATGGCTAGCTCGAGATGCTCGGTGAACGTTTCCACATCGTCGACTTCGGCGGCGGCCCGAGCGATCGCCTCGTGGGCGAATCCCCTGACGAAGGCGTCGAGGTCGTTTTCCTCGCAAACTGCCAGGGACCGCTCGCCGAACCGCTGTGACAGCTCGGCGTAACCGAGAACCGCGGCCACCCTCGATACCTGCCAGTCGCCGATCGCCCGGTTGCGAGGGTCGCCGATTTGGTACCAATGAAACCGCTGGGTGAATGTCGACGCGAGCATTTCCTCGTCCTCTTCCGGGGTGCGCACATCGAGGTCGAGGAGCTCCCAGGTGCGATTGAAGGCCTGGGGAGCAAAGGTCCGATGCCAGGCCGCCGATTGCTCGGGTGTCGGGTCCTTCACTGGCTCGGTCATCCTTTTCCCTCCACTCGGGGATCGGTCCGGCTTACCTTAGGTAGCCAATGAGCGACCACACCACTGTGATTGTCGGTGGGGAAGAGGTCCGGATCTCCAGCCCGGACCGGATCATCTTCCCGCGCCGGGGATGGTCCAAGCTCGATGTCGTCGAGCACTTCGTGGTCGTGGCGGAGGGAGCGATCCGGGGCATCGCCGGCCGGCCGACGATGCTCAAGCGCTACATGGGGACGGTCGACGAGGACCCCATCTATCACAAGCGGGTCTCGAGCAACTCACCGTTTGACTCGGTGCAGATCCGATTCCCTTCACAACGGCCCGGTCGGATGAATGTGCCCCGAACTCAGGCGGATGTGGTGCGCCTGGCCCAGCTTGGATGCCTCGACTTTCACCCATGGCCGGTGCGAGCCGAGGACACCGATCATCCCGATGAGTTGCGCCTCGACTTCGATCCCGGCCCCGGAGTCACCTTCGAACAGGTGAGAGCTGCTGCCCAGGCGGCACGCACCCTTCTCGACGAGATCGGGTTGGTGGGCTGGCCCAAGACTTCCGGGAGCCGGGGGATCCATGTCTATGTGCGGATCGAGCCATTGTGGGATTTCTTCCAGACCCGGCGGGCGGTCTTGGCCTTCGCCCGTGAGCTGGAGCGGCGGATGCCGGGCGAGGTGACCACCAAATGGTGGAAGGAGGAGCGACAAGGGGTCTTCATCGATTACAACCAGAACGCGAGGGACAAGTCGGTGTCCTCTGCATACGGGGTGAGGCCGACCGGTTTCGTATCGGCCCCGATCACCTGGGATGAATTGGCGAACGTCGCAATCGAGGACTTCCCGCTCGACACCTTCCGGGACCGCTACTCCAAGGTTGGAGATCTCAGTGACGGGATCGACGAGGCGGCCGGACGGATCGACACTCTCCTGGAGTGGATGGCCCGGGATGAGGAGAACGGGATCGGGGACGCCCCCTGGCCACCCCACTACCCCAAGATGCCGGGCGAGCCACCACGGGTCCAGCCTTCGCGACAACGCCGCCCCGACGAGGACTACTAGAGGCGTTTCCTGTCACTATTCTGGTAACCGGTAATGCGGAAACTGGAAGTGCCCCGTTCACAAATGGTCAAGGGTCTCGTCGACCTCGGTGTGCTCACCGTCCTCAACCACGGCGAGTCGTATGGCTACGAGATCATGACCTGGTTCGAGAAGGCCGGGCTCGACGATGTCGGTCACGCCTCGGTTTACGGATCGCTGAAGCGACTGGAAGAGCAGGGATGTGTGGCCACCGAGGAACGGCCCTCGCCATTGGGCCCCGCCCGCCGCTATTACCGGATAACGCCCCGGGGTAAGGAGTATCGAGCCGGCCTGCACAAGGCCTGGAGTGGTCTGCAGTCGGCCCTGGAGATCCTGGAGCGGGGAATGTGACCCCGAGCGAGCAATACGCCCGAGAGGTTGTCTCCCATTTGGAGCGATTGCCGCGGGCCAAGAGGTCGCGGCTCCGACGGGAATTGGCTGCGGAGTTGGCCGAGTATCCGGAAGCCGAAGACCGTGAGGCGTTGGAAGCGCGGCTCGGAACCCCGAGTCGCTACGCCGCTGACCTCGCCGAGGAACTTGGGGTCCGACCTGGACGACGATCCCGACCGCGGGGTTGGGGTTGGGGGTGGGTAGCGGCGGTCTTGGTCGTCGTCGGCTGGCTCCTGTTGGCGAATTTGACCACTCCACTCGAACCGGGCTCCTTCTCCTCATCGGGGAGCTTCGAGGTAACTGTGGGCGGAGACCCTTTCGATGAGTGGACGGAAGTCGTCTATCACCAGGATCAGGAGGGAGAGATGAGCTCATCGTTGCGCAATCGTGCCCGGCTCTCGGTGACGATCACCGACATCGGGGTCTTCCCCGCCATGGACCGTTCAAGCCGTGAGCTGACAGGTTGGTCCGGTCTCTTTGTCCAAACCGGTGAGTTCTATGAAGGAGACACACCACCGGGGTATGGATTCATGGACGATCCAGTCTCATTCACCGAGTCTCCATTGGTCCTGGCGCCGGGAGAGGAACGGACGATTGCGATTCAGGCCATGCTGACCAATTGTGAGTTCAATACGCCAGGTGCCTCCGAGGGGCACGACGCCGCGATGGTGACCTACAGCTATCTCGGGCTGACCAAAGTGGCGACAGTCCAGTTCCCCAAGGTGTTCACCACCTCGCCGCAGGTCTGTGAGGCTCCTGTCAACCGAGAGTTTGCGACTGCCCCGGAGGCTATTGCTGACGGGATCGCCCCTTCCTGGATCCCGTCCGACGCCCGTGACGTCCTTCTCGCCACCGGGGAAGCGGGCTCAGTGCTCAGTTTGACCACGGATCAGTTGGCACCCGATACCTGCAAGGGGTCGAACGCGAGTCCCTACTGGAGTTATCGGCCCAGTTGGGCGCCGTCTCAGGACCTCGTAGCTGCCAAGGACGTGCTGGCCTGCCCCGAGGACTGGTTCTGGTGGGGACCCGAACCAGGCGAGGTTCTGATGTGGACAGAGACTGAGTATCCGTTCGTGGCGCCCTAGAGGGCGTCGCGTCGACGAAGGGCCCAGGTGAGGACCACGAGTCCGACCACCACCACGACGGCGATCTTGGCCACGCCTCCACCCACACCTTCGGTGACCGGGCCCAGAGTGTCGGTCGCAACCTGGCCGAACTCGTCCTCCATCCCAGCGTAAATGGAGAGCGAGATGCGCCAGATCGAGAATTGGGCGAGCCCGGTCACGACATTGGCCAGGATGGTCTCCCAAACGATTATGTAGCCGAGCCCGATCAGGAGTGAGCGGGGCGCCAGGTAGCCGAGCGGAACGAACACAGCGGCGTACCCGATGCCCGCCGCCACGAAAAGGGTGAGAGCGGGGATTGTCGGACCGATGCCGTTGCCAACCGCAATCGATGCGACCACGGTCACCAGCCAGCCGCAGATCCCGATCACAATCGCCGCCGCCGATCCGGCAATGAGGGCCTGTCCGGCGAACCAGGCACGGGGGATCGGGCGCAGATAGATGTAGGGAAGGGTTCCGGCATCCTTCTCTTCGCGGAGGGTGGCGGCGGTGAGGATCAGCGCGGCGACGACGAAGGTGTAGCCCACCGAGGCCAGGATGTCGGTGTAGAGCCCGGTTAGGTCATTGGCCGGGGCATCGAAGCCGACCAGCCAATACACCAGCCCCGAGACCGAGGCTAGGGCAACGAGGGCGATCACCCGCCCCCGGCGCATCATCCGCCGGTAGAGATGGAGGGCAAGAGTCATCAACGGCCCTCGACCAGGTAGCGGAACACTGATTCCAGGGACTCGTCAACCGGTTCCACCCGAGTAAGACGGATTCCGCCCTCAGCGGCGAGGATCGGCAACCGCCTGGCCAGGTCTCCGGAGTCGGAAGCCTCGACATGAACGGTGTCGCCGTCGATGCTCACCCCGACCACACCGGGGCTGGCGATCAGCGACGACGCCAGACGGCGGGGGTCGCTGGCTTCCACATAAACCCGGCGGGGCTTGTCGGTCATCGCGGCCCGGATCGTCGAAACGTCACCAACAGCGGCGAGGCGCCCGTCAACCATCGCCACCACCCGGTCGGTCATTCGCTCGACCTCGGCAAGGACATGCGATGACACGATCACGGTCTTGCCTTGGTCGCCGAGTTTCCGGAAGAGATCGATGAGATGAGCCCTCTGCACCGGGTCGGCGCCGTTGAGCGGCTCGTCGAGCAATAAGACCTCAGGGTCCGACACGAGTGCTTGCGCCACTTTCGCCCGTTGCTTCATCCCCTTGGAAAACCCACCGAGGGCGCGGTCGGCGGCGTCGGTCAGGCCGACATCCTCGATGGCCGCGCTCACTCGCTCCTTGACCCGGTCGACCTTGGCCAGGCGGGCCGCAAGTTCCACGAACTGACGACCGGTGAGGCGGTCGTAGACGGTCTCGTCCTCGGGCACCAGCGCGATCCGGTTGTAGATGGACGGATGGTCGCGTGGATCAAGGCCGAGGACCTGAATGCTTCCCTGTGAGGGTCGTTGCAGCCCGGTCATGACCCGGAGCAGGGTCGTCTTGCCGGCTCCGTTAGGGCCCAGGAGGCCGGTCACGCCGGGTCTGAACCCGATGGTGAGCTCGCTGACAGCGACCTTGAGCCCGAACCACTTGGACAACTCGGTGACAACGATGGTGTCGGTCATGCCAGTTTCCGGTAACGCCATCTGATGAACCACACCGCGGCGACGGTCACGCCGACGACCACCGCGACCGACACCCAGACATCGAAGCCTGCGATCTCCGCCGGGTAGGCGATCGTGTCCCCGAAGAAGTAATCCCTGATGATCCGCGGGTGCTGACCCGGGGCAACCAGCGAGGCGAACTTGGCGCCGGGAAACGTCGCCTCAGCGACCCGTCCGGCGATGCCGTCTCCGGCGACCAGGATTCCCAGAAAGGCTGCGGCCGCAATTCCGGTGCGGTCGATCACCGATGCCAGGATGAAGATCAGTGAACCGTGAAGGGCGACGAATGCCAGGGTGGTCACGGGCACCTTCCAAAGGACGTCGAGGTTGTCGCCCAGGTAGGTGAGAAATCCATCGTCGGAGAGCAGGGACAGCCCGAGATGGAGTATCAGCTGAGGGACGATGTAGATGGCGCCGACCACGGTGGCAAACGCCCCCACCTTCGAGGTGAGGTACCCATCAACGGTGAGAGGTCGGGAGAAATAGACGGAAAGGACTCCCTTGGTCCGATCCGGGATCAGCAACTTGGGACCGGCGAACGCAATGAACAGGATGGAAATCGCCGAGTAGAAGTCGAAGAGGTCGCCGTAGGTGGGGGCACCCTCCTGAATCGCCTCGTCGATGTTGCCGGCGGCCCAGTTGATGCCGAGAAAAACCGCAGCCGCAATCACCGCGATGGCAATGAGGACCCAGGGGAAGATCTTCTCCCGAGCCTTTCGGCCCAGCCCGAGAACCCGGCGCACCCCGTCTTTGAACACCGCTCGCCGGGCACCGGCCGGCCCTAGTCGTGGGCCGTCGTACGTCCGATAGCCCCGGTCGAAGATGACCTGGTCGGTCATTGAGACGCCTCCCGGGCCAGGAACAGGTCCTCCAGCGAGGCCGATCCCCGGATCATCCGGACCAGGCCGGAGTTCGCTGCTGCGGTTTCGGCGACGATCGCCTCCTCCAGCTTCTCATCGCCCGGCCCAACCAGCAGGCGCTGACCCTCGACCGTCGCTTCGAAGCCGCGACGTCTCAATGCCTCGGCAACCTTGTCGGCGTGATCGATCACTTCGACGACCACGGTGCCCAGTTTCTCGAAGCCCTCCAGCGGGCCAGAGCGAAGCAGGTCCCCGGCGTCGAGCATGACCACCCAATCACAGGTCTGTTCGATGTCGGTAAGCACGTGGGAGGAGAGGATGACGTTGACCTTGAAGTCGGCGAGCCGGCGGATCAGTTCCAGCATCTGGGTGCGGCCCTCGGGATCGAGCCCGGACGCCGGCTCGTCCAGGAGCAGCAGGTCCGGGTCGTGAACGATCGCTTGCGCCAGTTTCACCCTCTGCTGCATACCAGTGGAGAAGTCACCCAGGAAGCGAAAGCGCTCCTCCTCCAGGCCGACTAGGAAGAGGGTCTCTGAGGCTCTTCGCCTCGCTTCACGCGGGGGAATTCCGGCCAATTGCGCGGTATAGGCCACGAAGTCGGCGGCGGTTTGGTCCTTGGGGAGACAATCGCCTTCCGGCATGTAGCCGATCACAGTGCGGACCGCGAGAGGATCTCGCTGCGGGTCGTGACCGAGAACCTGCATCGAGCCCGACGTTGGGTGGAGCAGGCCGAGCATCAGCCGCAACAAGGTGGTCTTCCCCGCGCCGTTGGCCCCAACCAGCCCGGTCACTCCCTCCGGCACCTCGAGGGTCAGGTTCCGGATCGCAACCACCTCGCCGTAATCGTGAGTCAGGTCAGAGACTTCTAGAACGGTCATCCCGCAACCACCTCTGCGAACCCTGGCCCCTCGGGGCGCTCCAGTTGCTCCATCGTGCAGCTCAACGGATCCTTCTCCGGGCGCCAGCGGTGAAACCTGGTGGCGTGTCTGAATCGGTTCCCTTCGAGTTGGTCATAGCTCACTTCCACAACGACACCGGGTTGCACCGGGGTCCAAGCTCCATCCTTTGCTGACGACCATCGACTCTGCCCTCCCGGCGCCCGGGCATCCTCGTCGAAGCTGTCGGCGGCCACCAATTCGAGAAAGCGGTTGTAGATCTCGACCCTTTGCCCATCGGGGAAGCCGGAGCAATGTCCGATGAAGTGAAGCTGACCTTGCCCGTCGTAAACCCCGAGCAAGAGTGAGCCAATTTTCCCCCCGTCCTTGTGCTCTCTGAACCCTCCGACGACACAGTCCACGGTCCGCCGGTGCTTGATCTTGATCATCGCCCGCTTCCCGTGCTGGTATGCGAGGTCCGGCAACTTGGCGATGATCCCGTCGCAACCGGCCGACTCGAACTCGGAGAACCATCTGGTGGCAGTTTCCTCGGATTCGGTTTGCGGAGTCAGGTGCCAGGGGTGCCCGAGATCGGCCGCGACACTCATGAGTCGCTCACGTCGTTCCACAAATGGAGCAGCTCGGAGGTCCTCCCCCTGGTGGGCGAGCAGGTCGAACGCGACCAACTCGGCCGGCGTCGCTTCCGAGAGCATCTTGATTCTGGATTCGGCAGGATGGATTCGCTGCTGGAGGGTGCCGAAG
Source organism: Acidimicrobiia bacterium (assembly GCA_036520635.1). Classification (GTDB taxonomy): domain Bacteria; phylum Actinomycetota; class Acidimicrobiia; order Spongiisociales; family ZC4RG35; genus JALYNX01. The sequence goes on along the minus strand of DATDJH010000056.1, from coordinate 13,927 downwards.
TCGGTTGCCCCGTCTACCACCACGATGACCTCGCCGTCGATGACGGTGCCGTCCGGAAGCTGTTCCAACGCAGGGCGCAACTCCGGGAAATAGCGGAGCAATGGGCGCTGCGATCTCGAGTCGAGTCGAATGTCGGGTTGGGACCAGGAGACGGATCGAAAACCGTCCCACTTCGGCTCGTAGAGGAAGGTTCCCTTCGGCCAGCCCTCCGACACCTTCGCTTCCATCGTTTCGATCGGCGCCGGGAAAGGGTGACTCACGGGCGGCGAGTGTATGCGCCGATACGCTGGTCTCATTATCGAGCGGATTGTCGAGAGACTTCCCAAGTGGGCGAAAGGCCCGGCGGAGATCGTGGCCACCTCCGCCAAGGAGTACAGCATCGATCGCGCCCCGAGGATGGCCGCGGCCATCGCTTACCGGACTGTCTTCGCCTTGGCGCCGATGTTGATCATCGCGGTTTCCGTCGCCGGTGCGTTCCTTGGGAATGCCGAGGTTCAGCGCGAAGTGCTGGAAGCAGTCGAGCGGATCGCCGGCCCGCAGGTGGCAACCACGGTGGCCACCATTCTCGCCACCGCCGTGAGCTCCACCAACACCGCGGCAATCATCGGAGTCGTCTTGCTGCTCTGGTCGGCCTCGAGTCTCTTTATCGAGCTGCAACATGACCTGAACGACATATTCGATGTCCCCTATGAGCGAATCTCCGGCCTGATCGGCCTGGTCCGAAAGCGGGGGATCGGGTTTCTCTGGGTGTTCGGGTTGGGTTTGGTGATGCTGGCTCTGCTGGTGATAAATGCGATTTGGGGCTTCCTCGACTCCCTGCTGCCGGAGAGCCTGGAGAATCTGGACACTGTCTTCCAGGTGTTGGGTCCCATTGTCTCGTTGGCGATTCTGCCCCTCGTGTTCGCCCTCATCTTCCAGACACTCACTGTGGTGCCGATTCCCTGGCGTGCGGTCTGGTTCGGCGCCCTGTTCACTGCAGTCGTGTTCACCGTGGCCGCTTACGGGATCGGGATTTGGTTCCAGATATTCGGGGTCACCACCGCACTCGGATTCGCTGGCTCCCTGGTGGTCGTCCTGTTCATGGCGTACATGCTTTCGTCCGTCTTCCTGTTTGGGGCCGAAGTGACCAGGGCCTACGCGGATCGGCTGGCCGCGGCTCGGGTCAAGGCTCCTCAACGACCGGTGGACCCCCTGGTTGTCGTGTCCGAGCCGCCCCGGGCCATACCCGGCGCGGCAGTGGTCGCCTTCCTCACCGGGTTGGTCATCGGCTGGCGTCGTCGCGATCGGTAGTCGTCTCACTGTGATTTGAATCCGGAGTCCAATAACCTCAGTCATCAATGTCGATCGACATCGCAGGCTTTGTCACCGATCTGAAGGAACATGCCACCGAGCACGGATTTCACGTGCATGACGAGCGGCATTTCGTCGAGACCTACTCACTGCGCCAGTCCTGGGAGGTGGATCTCCATCCGGAGGCTGGTTGCGGCGGGCCCATCGATCTTCACCTGGCGCTTGACGGTGACCCCAGGGTGATTCTCTCTTTGCGGGAGCGTCTCGAGGAGATGGACGATGACTTCGAGGAGCCTGAGGACGTCTACCACCTCGACCTCTTCTTCAACTGGGCGGTTCCGCCGCTCCACAACCCGCCGGACCTGCTGGTTCTCGCCACCGATCTCGCGGGCATCGGCCGGCTCTCGCTGGTGGTGGAGGTCCAGGCAATCGACTCTTATGGGGCAGTCACTGACGCCCCTGAGCGGAGGCTGACCCTCACCGGGAAGTCATCGGTAAGCCTGGTCGACGTGCTCATGGGCCGCGAGCAACTATGTGACGTGCTCGACCGGTCCCATGACGTCAGCGTCTATCTCCTGGACCGGGTTGCCGGCTGGATGGAGCTGCCGACCTGATCAGCCGATAAGGCTGACCGCCGCCCAGACCCCGAGGGCAAGTGTTATCGCGCAGAGCGCATAGAACCCGACCACTGTGAGGACCTTGGGGGAGGGGCCTTCTGCCACATCGAACACACCGTTGTCGGCTTCGGAATGGGCTGCGCTGGTCTCTGTCAGCGCGTCGGCGTCGATTATGAGATGTCCGGCCAGTCCCTGGGCGAAGCGGGAGGGGTCGTCGGGCAGGAAGAAGACCGAATCGTCCTCGGCTTCGATGACCCAACTGCCATCGCCCTTCTCGACAAAGGTGCATTCGGCCGTGGGCCATTCACCAATTTCCACTTCACCCGAGATGAGGGTGATCTTGTCGATGTCGATCCCCACCATGACCGGCACCCGGTCATCCTCGAACGTAACTGTTCCCGGAAAAGTCGTCACTCTCAGCTCCCCCCAGTGGTTGGAACACCCATAAGTTAGGCCGCTGCCGGCGCGTCGCAAACTAGAACGGAAGACCGATCGCCTTGCATACGAAAGCCGTGAAATCGGACGCTTTGGAGAACATCGCGATCAGACGGGTGTCGAACCCCGCCGAAGCGACAAATTGGTCTGACATCCTGGTCCCCGCGACGAAGCTCTTCATGCGCAGGTCGTCGGCATAGGGGTGATCCTGATCGAATTCCCGGGGCACCTTCTTCAAAGTCTCGTCCTCGTCCTGCTCGATCGACCAGGTGTTGGTAAAGGCCTTGCCCTTGGTGGCTTGCTTCCAGCCTGAGGGGTCATCGTTGATCGCCTGCCGTATCCGACGAGCGACGGGGGTTTCGGGATGCCACATCCCGACCCCTGCGAAACAAGCATCCGGCTCGAGGTGTACGTAGAACCCGGGAGCGTGGATGTCCTTGCCGGCATCGTGGCGAAACTGGATCCCAACATTCGTCTTGTACGGCGTCTTGTCCTTCGAGAACCTGGTGTCTCGGTAGGGCCGCATCAGGGAGCCGCCGATGGTTCGGGCGTCGGCTGTGAAGTGGGGTGAAATCCGGGTCAGCCGGGGCCCGAAATCCTGGATGAAGTCCAGCGCTGGCTCCCGAACGACTTCGATGTACCGCTCCTTGTTGTGGTCCCACCAGATCTTGTTGTTGTTGCGGCTCAGCTCGGTCAAGAAGTCAAAGACTTCCGATGAAAAGTATTGCTTGGCGATGACAGACCCCCTCTCGGCTCGAACCTACAACCCAGGCTGAGCTGTTGGTAGGGGCACAGAATCACACCGGGGTGTCTTCCTTAGCCAGCTCGTGCCACGGGGTGCGGAGCCCTTCGCGCACCACCACAACCAGCTTGCGGAAGTCCTTGCGCAACACCCAGGCCGCAGCGAGCAGGAAGACGATGCCCACTCCGATCCGGGCCTGGGCTGACCCCTCCTCGGATATGTGGCCGAGCTCCGCCAGACCTGACTCCAGGAGTTGTGCAACAAATAGGGCGAACATGGCCCATGCCTCCTTAGTGGTCACCGATCGGCTGGCGACGATGGCGACCGCGAAGACCGACTGAGCGGCTGTGACCATGAGCTCGACCCGCTGCTGTCGGTCGAGGGGCAGCCCGTGGGTGGTCCTCGAAAAGATCGAGAACACGATGGGAAGCGTGCCAACGAGCAGCGTCCACTGGTTCACCTTCGAGGAGATGAGGGCTCCGAACCCGGTTCGGGCCGCAAGCCGCCAGGCAAATAGAGCAGCGACCAACAGTTCGGGCGCCTCCGAAGCCAGTGGCGCGATCCATTTCACCAGGAGGAACTCGCTCACCCCGAGCGTCTGGCCCATTTCGACAATCGCCTCGGCAAACGGCTCGGCACAGAGGAGGATGACTCCAGCCGCCACCACAAACCCGATGTAGTTGATGAAGCGACGCAATCGTGTGGGCAGCGACCCGATGTAGGCAGAAGGCCCGACCAGGTGGGGGGTCGAGGGCGGGGCCCCCGACAGCCGACGGAGGTAGAGGACATAGATGAAGACCAGGATCCCGGCATCCCACAACGTCAGTGTGTCTTTGAGAAACAGGGTCAAGCCATACAAGGAGGCGATTGTGAGGTATGCGATCTCAACCGACTGCGATCGATCGAGGTTGATTGTCGTCGCGGTCGTTCCCTCGGCGCGCTCCGGAGAGGCTTTTGTCTTCCGTACCCGGTAAGTGCCGAGGAGGATCACCAGTGGCCAACCAAAGCCGATCAACAGTTGATTGCCACCGGTCATGTTGGCCAACGCCAAGGGCCCGTATTGGGTCGCCGCTCCGGTTTCGGCGAACTCCTGGCCTGCCTTGGCGGTGAACACGAAGTCGACGGCGTATTCGGGGAGGATCGCAATCAGGGCCAAGAGGGCGAGGGCGAGGCCGGCCGCGATGTCCAACTGGATGACTTCGGCCGCCCAGGAGAGGATGAAGGCGGACCCCACAATCGCCAGGCCGAACAGGAACGCCCCGACCACCGGCGCTGGGTGAGTGCCGGTCAACCGAAGGAAGACCCCAGGCAGCGTGGCCGCAACGGCTAGCCCTATGTAGAGGATCTGACGGCGGGGATTTAGATCGACGCTTTCCATCGGGTCCGTGGGGATCTTAAGTGGGCCGCGGCGGGGTCAGTTCAAGACTCTTCGACATGACCATGGCTTCCAAAAGCCCTGGCCCAGATCCTGGTATCTCTGCCCCAGCCAGGCCGCCGTCCCGATATTGGCCAGGCTGTCGAATGGGCCGCTGTTGGGGAAACCTGCCTTCGAAGCCGTTGCTGCCCAAGTAGACGGGAGGAATTGGAACAGGCCTGAAGCCCCTGAATAGGGGTTGTAGGCCTCGGGATCTCCCAGGCTCTCACATTGGATTATCGCCAGCGCCTCGTTGACTCGAGAGGCGGGGAAATAACGGCTGACCTCGTCGCGCCAGCGCTCCACAGCCGCCGGGAAATTGGTGCTCCCACCTCCGCCTCCGCTGTCGTCGTCGGTGGTCGTCGTGACTGCCACCGTGGTAGTCGTGGTTGGGGCGTTCGTGGAGTTCGGGGTGTCCGGAGTGGTGGTCGTTGGCGGGTCCCTCTCGTCCTGGCGCTCCTGCTCGGCCTCCCTCGCCCGCGCCGCGTCAACGGCGTTGAGAGCCTCGCTGTATTCGGCCGCGGACTTGCTGGCCTCGCGGATCGCCTCGGCCACGCTGGCGTCAGCCTGCTCGTAGAGACTTGCCAGGTTCTCGGTCTCGGCATCCACCTCGGCTTGAAGCTCAGCGACTCGCTCTTGATCGGCAAGGAAGGTTGCGACCAGTGCTTCGAGGTCGCGTCGTTTCATGACAAGAGCGTCGACGTTCTCCTGCCCGGTCGCGACGACGTCGCCAATGAAGAGACCGGCAACCAGCGCATCTTCAACGTTGTCGGAGTTGGCCAGGCTGACTCCGGGGGAGCTGAGGGCGCTCATGTAGGCATCGACCGCCTGGGTCTCGATATCAGCCTTGATCCCCAACAATTCGGCGTCGGCGAACCCGATTTGGCCCTGGAGCCTGTCGACTCCGGCCGCGACAGAGGAGAGTTGCTCCGCCAGTTCGTCGAGCCTGACCATGCTGGCCGCCAATTGGGACTCGATGTCCGAGCGGTTGGCTAGGGCCTCGTCGACGAGCCCACTGGCCGCCCCGGCCTGCTGTTGGGCCTCTTCGGCTGCGTTCTCGGCGTCCCCGACACTCTGGGCGCGCGCCCCATCAGCGGTGCTGATGAGCACGGCTGCGGCCAGAACGGCGGCCAGAAGCGAGGAGAGGGTGCGACGACAGCGCATCGGTTGGGAGGCAAGGGTAACCAAAGCTCTCAGCCACGTGAAGTGGGGACCCAGGGGTTTGGGCGGACAGGCCGAGTTCGCGAGGTTTAAGGTCGGCTATCGACCGTCTGAACATCTCCTCGGGCTCGCCATTCGAGCCACTCATCGGTTTCAGCCGTGCCGTCCGGGTTGGCGATCGAGTCCTCGTGGCGGGGACTGCGCCGATCTGGCCCGATGGCGAGGTCGACCCCGATCCCGCGACACAGGCGAGGCGGTGTCTCGAGATCATTCTCGATGCGCTGTACCAGGCGGGAGCCCGTGCGAGTGACGTGGTACGGACCAGGTCGTTCCTCACCGACGCCTCCTATGCGGATGCTGTCGGGAGCGCTCACGGTGAGGTGTTCGGTCAGGTGAGACCGGCGTCGACGATGGTCGTGGTGGCCGGGCTGCTCGACGAGCGGTGGAAGGTCGAGATCGAAGCCGAGGCGATCGTTTCCAGTTCGGTCTAGGTGGTCTCAGCCACCGGCCGAGAATGTGTCACAGGCCCCGGGATCCCCTGAGTCGTAGCCGGTCATGGTCCACTGTGCGCGTTGTTCAGCCGATCCATGGGTCCACGTCTCAGGGTTGATCTGGCCCGTCACCTGACTCTGGATCCGATCGTCACCAACCGCCTCCGCCGCCTCGATCGCCTCCTGGATCTCTCCCGGGTCCAGCTCTACTGACTCGTCGGTTCCGGTCCCAACCGCAAGGGTGGATGCCCACACCCCGGCAAAGCAGTCAGCCTGCAACTCCATGAGGATCGAAAGCTCGTTGGCCTGGTCGGGATTCTGTTGTTGGAGCGCTCGTACCTCGTCGGAGACTCCGATCACTGTTTGGATGTGATGGCCGAACTCGTGTGCGATCACGTATGCAGGGGCGAAATCGCCTCCCGCACCGAACTGATCCTCCAAGAGGGTGAAGAAGTCAAAGTCGAGGTAGATCTTCTCGTCCACGGGGCAGTAGTGAGGCCCGACCGTCTCGTCTGCGCCGCCACACCCAGAGTCCGTGTAGTCCTCGAAGATCACAAACCCAGGCATTCTGTAGTCATCCCGCCCTGCCGCGATGAAGACATCCGTCCACATCAGGTCGAGGTCGGTGTACACCGCGTTCATGTAGTCCTTGAGGTCGGCGTCAGGGTCGGCAGTGGGAGCGATCGTGCCCTCGTTTTCGGGAGCCACCACGCCAGGGGCAAGGGCATCGGTGATGTCGTCAAGCGCTCCCGGATCGATTCCACCGCCGCCGAGAAACATGACCAATAACACGACGATCAGCCCGATCCCGCCTGCCCCTCCGCCGAGTGCGATTCCACGGCGCGAAGTGGTTTGACCCCGCCGGTCTTCGAGTCCCTTACTGACTGGCTCTTTCTTGTACCGCACCATGAGGACTCGAGGAAACTAGGCCGATCGGGAACGCGTGGCCAAACGATCGGGTTGTATCGGCCAGGAGGTCGATCGAGATGTTTGGACGAAAGAAGAGCGAGATGACAGGTGCGAGCGATGCCCTTCCCGGGAGGGACCGGTCAGTGGTCGTGCCGCCCACCCATTTCGTGAATGGGAATCCGTTGACCGCGCCCTTCCCCGCGGACACCGAGGTGGCCGTCTTCGGGATGGGCTGCTTCTGGGGGGCCGAGCGGCGATTCTGGAAGATGGACGGCGTCTACAGCACGGCCGCCGGGTACGCCGGGGGCTATACCCCGAATCCCTCCTACGAGGAGGTGTGCACCGGCCGTACCGGCCACAGCGAGGTGACGTTGGTCGTTTATCGGCCGGCCGAGGTGTCGTACGAGGAACTGTTGCGCACCTTCTGGGAGACCCACGACCCGACGCAGGGAATGCAGCAGGGCAACGACATCGGCACCCAGTACCGGTCGGCGATCTACACCACCACCGACGAGCAATTGGAAATAGCGAAGCGGTCACAGGACAAGTACCAGGCAGAGTTGACACCTCTTGGCTTCGGTGACATCACAACCGAGATCGCGCCTCTGGGAGAGTTCTACTACGCCGAGGATTACCACCAGCAATACCTGGCGAAGAACCCGCACGGATACGACTGCCACGCCAACACCGGGATCGCCTACCCGATCGCCTGACTGAGTTCAGCTGGCCCTGAGTGAGGCTTCCAGGGCCATCCTGACAACGCTGTCCACGGCGAGCCCACCATCGATCCGCTGCTCGACGTCGGGGCTCACGCCGGTTTCGCCGAAGTCGAGCCCGCCGGGTGTGACCCAGCGTGCGACGGTCAGCTTGAGCGCCCCTCCGTTGGAGAGCCCGAATCGCTGCTGAACCGTGTTCTTGCCAAAGGTGTTCTCGCCAACGACGGTGGCTCTTCCCCGCTCCTGAAGGACGGCGGAGACGACCTCGGAGGCCGAGGCGCTGCCCTTGTTGACGACGAAGACGACGTCCAGGTCGGAGGGCACCAACGGATGGCCCGACACCTCGTAGGAGGTGCTCCCTTCGGGTCCCTCGGTGACGACCACATCGCCATCGGCGAGGAATACCGACGTCACGGCGATAGCAGTGTCGAGGAGGCCACCCGGGTTGTCCCGGAGGTCGATGACGAGGGAGTCGGCGTCAGCCGTGAGCAGGGTGGCCACTGCTTCCTCGAACTGCTCGTCTGCGTCCCCGGTGAACAGGTTGAGTCGCACGTATCCCGTATGCCCCACGAGCTGGCTCTCCACGACGGGAATGACCACGTCGGCTCGGATGATCGTCACATCGAACTGGTCTCCATCGCGGAGCACGGTGAGGGTGACCTCGCTGCCGGCCTGACCCCTCACCGTCGAGGTCACCTCGTCGACAGTCCATCCGTCAACGTCGGCTCCGTCAACGCGCAGGATCACGTCGTCACGCATCAGTCCGGCAGATTGCGCAGGGCTTCCTTCGATGGTCGAGACAATGAGCAGGTGGCAGGTCGCGGAGACCACTTGGCACTGTGCCTTGGTCCCAGTCGATGAGTCCTCGGCAATGACCAGCGCGCCTATCCCATGGATCTCGCCGTCCTGCTCCTCCTCGAGCAGCGCCAGCGACTCTCGATCGAGGTAAACCGAGTTGGCATCAAGGCCATAGGTTGCCAAGCCCGCCACCATCGCCTCAGCGGCCTCGGAAGTGGTTTCGGCCTCGTCGACGATCGACCGACAGGTTGCATCGAACTCATCGGTTGGCTCGGCGCAGACCAGGGCGCTGGTTGAGGTCGATCCGTCGAGATCGGCCACCCCTAGGGCTGCGGCACCCGCCAGATCGACGTCGGCCGGATCATCGACATAGTGACGCCGCACGAGTTCGTAGGCCTCACAGACGATCTCGACATCTTCTGTCGCCTGATCACAGGTGACGGTCTCGAGGTCGCGCCGGGGCGGTTCAGGGCTGGCCGTGGGGGTAGTCGAGGAGGTGGAGACAGGTTGGGTGCCTTCATTGCCAGCCACTTCAGTGCAAGCGGCGATGGTGACCACGAGGGCAAGCGCGACGAGGCGCAAGGGGCCCTTCAACCGGACGCCTCCACAGACAGATCGACCAGTTCTTCCTTGGTCAGGCCGGCAGGAAGCGAAACGAGGTGATCAGGGGCGATACCAGTTTCTGCCACCGAGTCTCCATTCGGGCTCGTCCAGTGAGCGACGGCCACATAGAGCTCGCCTCCGTTCCGAAGCTCGAAGGGTATCTGCACCGCATTCTTACCAAAGGTGGGTTCGCCGACGATGACGGCTCCCCGACGGTCCCGGAGGGCAGTCGCCGTGATCTCGGCAGCGGATGCGGTGCCCTGGTTCACGAGGACGATGAGGTCGACTCCGGTGGCCAATCCGCCGCCCACGGCGGTGACATCGTTCTCCGCTTCGGGGTCGGAGGTGTGGAAAATGACACCGTCCTCGACGAATTCGGAGATCACCAGAACCGCGGCGTCGACATAACCGCCGGGGTTGTCCCGAAGGTCGACGATCAGGGTGTCGATCCCGTAATCGATGAGATCGGTGAGACCGAGGTGGACCAGGTCAGGGATGTCATCCTCGAAGTCCGGGATGCGGATGAGGCCGACCCGGGGTCGGGGGGCGTCGATTTCGACCGTGGGAATGGTCAGCTCATCGCGCTCGATATCGAGGACATCCGACTGCCCATCGACGCGCTGGACGGTTATGGCAACGGTCCCCGTCTCATCGCCCGCGATCTGGCTCACGACGTCCACGAATCCCATGCCGTCGATGCTCGTGCCGTCGATTGCGGTGATGACATCTCCAGCCAAAAGGCCAGCCGCCTCGGCCGGGTTGTCTTCAACGACGAACACGACCCGCAGCGGGCACGAGGCCGTCACTCGAGCGCAATGTGAGCCCACGGCATCGGTGGCGTCGAGAAGGGCCCCGACTCCTCCAACCACTCCGTTGGATCGAAAGGCCCCGACCTGATCAGGCGGCACGTAATAGGAGAATTGGTCGAGACCGTGATTGGCCATCTCGCTCACGGCGGCTTCAACTGCGGGGCCGATCGGGATCGACTCCGAGTCCACCCTGGCGGCGAGGTGTTCGCACAAGTCAGCGAATGCAGGATCCGGGATCGCACACATCAGGGCCCGGGGCGGATCGGCGGACTGGTCGGTTGCAAAGTTGTCGAGTCCCTCGAGAGCCGCCGCCGCCAGCGCTGTCGTGTCGAGGGGACGATCGACATGCCACTCCTGAATCAGTTGGTAAGTCTCACAGAGAGCCGAAAACGAGACCTGTGGCGCCGAGCAGTCATCCACCTGGACTGGAAGCGGGGGCGCTGTCGTCGTTGGTCTGAGAGATGTCGTGGTCGGCGTGGCGGGGGTCGTGGTGGTCGTTTGACCCGCGCCCGAAGTGCAGGCGGAAACCAAGAGAGCGGCGACGAGGACCGACTTGAGCATCACGGCATTATCGGCAGGAGCCGGCGGTTACCGTCGCACATGTGTCGATGCGATTCGTGTTGCGGCCTCCCGGCGGTGAGCCCCTGATTCGAGATATCGCCGGTGATTCCTGGGTCAAGCCGTCAGGCTCGGCGGACTCGACCTTCGGGCAGGGAATGTGGGCGATTCCGGGACTGGTCGACGGCCACGCACATTTCGCCGCGGTCGAGAGGGTCGACTGGGTAACCGATGGCGTGGCGGGGGCCACCGAACGGGCCCGCGATGCGCTCGCCGCCGGGGTGATGCTCGCCTTGGATAAGGGTTGGAGCGACCTGACGACCATGGAGATGATTCGGTCCACCGGCCCAGAGGCGCGTCCGGATATCGAGGCAGCCGGCGTAATCAACGCGGTCGAGGACGGGTATTGGCCGGATTTCGGGCGAAGGGTCGCGCCCAGCGAGGTCGCCCGCGTCGTCACTGAGGCAGCCCTCGAAGGCGAGGGTTGGGTGAAGCTGGTCGGGGATTGGCCTCGTCGCGGGGTGGGGCCGATGCCGAACTTCACCGAAGCTGAGCTCGTGGAAGCGGTGGAGGCCGCTGGCCGGCTTGGCGCCCGGGTTGCGATTCACACCATGGCGCGCGAGGTGCCTTCCATGGCGGTTAGGGCCGGAATCCAGTCAATCGAGCATGGCCTGTTCCTCACCGAGGACGACCTTGGGGCCTTGGGCGCACGCGGCGGAATGTGGGTCCCCACGATTCTCCGAATGGAGGCAGTCATCGGCCAGCTTGGGGCTGAGTCCTCGGGTGGGCGTCTTCTCCGCGAGGGCATCGAGAACGCTGCCGGGTTGCTTGGCATTGCTGTCGAGGCTGGGGTCTTTGTCCTGACCGGGACCGATTTAGCGGTGGGTACCCGAGCCGTTGCTGAGGAGGCGGTGCGGCTCTGGGAGCTGGGGCTGAGCCCGGAACGCGTTGTGCAAGCTGTTTCCTCGGCCGGATTCTGGGCTACCGGCCGGGCTGCGTCCTTCGAGGTGGGGACACCAGCCAATGTGGTGCTTTACGCAGAGGATCCGGCGCGTGACCCTCGGGTCCTCGCCCACCCGACACTGGTGGTCAGGCGCGGGCGGGTAATGGGATGAGATTGGTGTTGGCGTCGGGATCTCCCCGGAGACGTGCTCTCCTCGAGACCTTGCGTCTCGATTTCGATGTCGAGCCGGCCGACGTCGACGAGACCCGACTGCCCGATGAGGCGCCTGCTCTCTATGTCGAGCGGGTGGCCAGGGCTAAGGCCGAAACAGTCGCCAGGCTCGATCGACTGGTGATTGGAGCCGATACCACGGTTGTCCACGAGGGGAGGGTGATGGGGAAGCCGGGGCATCCCGAAGAGGCTCGTGCGATGTTGCGCCGCCTTCAGGGGGAGACGCACGAGGTTCTCACCGGTCTGGCGGTGGCTCGATTCGACAGCGAGCTCTCGATTCAGGCGGTCGTCGACGTTGCGATGGTCGAAATGGTCCCCATGACCGAGGACGAGATTGCCGACTACGTCGGAACCGGCGAGCCGATGGACAAGGCTGGTGCCTATGCCCTTCAAGGGATGGGTGGGGTTTTCGTCAGGCGGGTGATTGGCAGCCCCTTCACGGTGATGGGGCTCCCCATCCACCTCCTCGACCGGTTGATGTCGGCCGCGGGGGCAGGTTTGTCGCACTTCAGAATCCAGGACAGCGGGTAACTTGGCCCGATGCGCCGTTGGACAATCGCCCTTTCCGTCCTGCTCGGGGTCATCGTGGTCGTCCTCATCTTCATGTTCACCAGGGACGATGCCGGCGAGACCACCACGACCGAGTTCGGGGCAACCACCACTTCAACTGCCCTTGGGAGCACGACCACGGTTTCGGACGGCACCACGACCACGAGTGATGAGTCCACGACGACGACTCAGGAGGCGACGACGACCTCGATTGCGGGCGGTCTGGAGGGGAACTGGGCAGAGGAGCCTTTGGTCGCAGCCGGATTCGGCGGCCTCGGCTGGTGGGACGGCGGCAATTGGGTCCAGGTCGACGAGGGCACCAGCCTGCCCGTGTCCGGCGGCGAGGACTATCAGATCGCCTTTCTCGGGGTCGAGGCGAGGACGACGGGCGGTGGCGAGGAGCTGCTCTGCGAGCCACTGAACAATCCTGGGGTGGTTCTTGCCGATGAGGACTTGTTGGGGGATTGGCCGGGGCCGTTCGGGGTGGCTATCTCGGCGGACTGGGACCTGGTGCCCAATCTGGTGGAAGAGACCGTCGACGACGGCACCTATGCCGCAATCGCCTCGCAGTTGCTTGCAGAGCGGGGCCTCACCGTGGCCAACCCGCCGATCAAGCAGGTGGTCCGGGTCGACCTCGAAGGGGACGGTGTCAACGAGGTTCTGGTGGTTTCCGAGGACGTGCCCGACGGCCTGCTCGCCGAAGTCGGCGACTATTCGATTGCGTTCCTTCAGAAAGTCGTCGACGGAGCACCGGCTACATCGGTTATCGGAGAGTCGGTCGTCGTCGAGCTGGCGGAGGGCGAGACACCTTTCGTCCTGTCGTTCTCCATCGCCGCGGTGGCGGATCTCAGTGGTGACGGCCGTATGGAAATCGTCCTCGATTCCGCCTACTACGAAGGGGTAGGCATAGAGGTCTGGGAGTACGTGAACGACGACCTCGGGCCGATGGCGCAGATCTCAACGGGCTGCGGGGCCTGAGTGGAAAATCCGTTCGAGGATCGGACCACATTCGTCGGGCATAGCGGCATCGAGCTCACGGACGCCTCGGCGGATCATGCGACAGGCAGGATTCAGATCACCGAGAACCATCACCAGCCCTACGGGGTAGTCCATGGCGGGGTCTATTGCACACTGGTCGAGACCCTGACGTCGACCGGAGGGGCGATTTGGGCCATCGAAAACGGCATGGCCGGAGTGGTGGGGATCAACAACCAGACCGACTTCATCAGGGCCACCCGTGAAGGGGTGCTTCTCGGTGAGGCGACACCGATTCATCGGGGCCGCACCCAGCAGTTGTGGCAGTGCGTGGTGACCCGCGAAGAGGACGGGAAGCTGGTGGCTCGGGGCCAAGTCCGCCTGCAGAACATCAAGGATCTCGAGGGTCTTTAGCCTGACAGCCATATGCTTCGCATCGGCCCCCTGACCGTAGAGCTCCCGGTGGTGCTGGCCCCGATGGCCGGGGTCACCAATGCGCCATTTCGCCGGCTGTGCCGTGAATTCGGCGCCGGGCTCTACGTCTCCGAGATGATCGGTGCCCGGGGCCTGGTCGAAGGTGACGAGAAGACTCTCGCCCTAGCCGCCTTTGATGCCGACGAAAGCCCCCGCTCCATCCAGCTCTACGGCACCGACCCTGGCTCCTTGGGCGAGGCCGTGCGACGGCT
>DATDJH010000055.1:0-18469 GCA_036520635.1 Acidimicrobiia bacterium | reverse complement strand
CGCGAAACAGGAAGAAGTTGAACACCAGGACGAAAACCAGAGTGAGCAGGGCGCCCAACACCTTGCGCAGGACGAGCCCGCCTCGCCCCTCGCCGCGTTTCTGTTCGCTGGCCAGCGGGTTTACTCCCGGTCGTCTGCCGTCGTCGAGCGCTTTCTCATGGCCAGGAAAATGCCGCCGATCACGACTACTCCGACCACGACCCCGCCAATCACCAACAGATTGTTGGATCCGCTGTCGCCTGCTTCAGCTGAGATGGGACTCAGGAGGACATAGCTGGGCGAGGTGTTGGAGAAGATGACAGCCCCGATCTCCGCTGGCTGCTTGACCCAACCCTCGAAGGTGTCGGTCCGATAGGCCTGGAGATCCGGGCTGACGTACATCGGGATGTAGACCGCGGCATCGTGGAACAGGGTCAACATCTCGTGGACGATCTCTACCCGTCGCTCGGGGTCCAACTCCTGATTCTGCTCGAGATACAGCTCGTCGTACCTGGGGTCGCTCCAGTTGGCGTCGTTGTAGTTGCCGACCTCGGCTGCCGTGAAGTAGGACAGCATCGGGTCGGGGTCGACGAAGGGTGTCCAGCCCCAGAAGAAAGTGTCGTACTGACCCGTGGCGATCACGTCATACAGGGCGTCCTGGTCGTAGGACGAAATCTCGACGCCAATGCCAATGGCCTCCATCCAACCGACGAAGAGATCGCCAATCGTGGGCGCCAGATCACCATCTGTGTTCACCGCATGGCGAAGGACGATCGGGGTCCCGTCGGGCATCTCCCTGATCCCATCACCATCGCTGTCCGCATACCCGGCATCATCCAGAATCTGATTCGACTGGTCTGGGTCGTAGTCGAATACATCAGCCTCGGGGATCTCGGGTATCCATTTGGGGTCGGGGGAAGGGCTCAAGGTTTCCAACGGAGCGGCTTGGCCGAACCAGAGGTCCTCGATCACTGCCGCCCGGTCAATGCCGTGTGAGATCGCTTCGCGAACCTTGAGGTCGAGCAGGGCAGGATGGGGCTGACCTTCGGGCAGTGCCCCGCCGTTGATCGCGATCTCGTCGAATCCACCCTGCTGTCCGGCCACAACCTCGATGTTGGGATCGGCGTCGAGCGTGTCCCAAGAACCGGCTGGGAAACCGTGGATGACATCCAACTCATTCTGTTGGAGGGCGGCCACCATCGCATCGGGGTTCTCAAAAAGACGGAACACGATTCGGTCGTAGGGCGGCTCCTCGCCGTTCCAGCCGAAAAAGCTCGGGTTGACTTCCATTGTCACCGACTGGCCTTTGGTGAAGTCGGTGACGACAAATGGGCCGCTGCCGACCTTGTCTTCGGACGCCCCGCCGTACTGCATGGCAGCGTCATAGTCGGTGGCGATCGGCTCCCAGGCCTGTGGGGGAACCAGGTACATGTCCAAGGTGGGCAACTTGGGGTCGGGAACCGCCGTCGTGACTTGAACGGTGAGGTCGTCGACCGCGGTCGCATCCAGATTGGCAACCGTCGCGATCATGTTGTCCCAGCCCTGGTCGCGGGACGTGTTGATATTCCACACCACGTCCTCGGCGGTGAGCGGCTCACCGTCAGACCAAACCAGCCCCTCACGCAGATGGTAGGTGTAGGTCAGCTTGTCGTCTGAGACATCCCACGACTCTGCGAGCGAGGGAATCGTTGCGAAGTCGGCGGCCGCCTTGTCGGTGAGCGCCATGTACTGAAGGTTCCACACGTCATAGCTGGGCACCGAGTAGTTGAGACCGGGGTTGAGACCATCCCAGTCTTGGGTGATACCGACGCGCAGGGTGATCTCATCCCCCTCGTCTTGCGCCGAGGCAATAGGAACGATCGCGACCGCCAACACCATGGCGGTAACCAAAACAAGGACACGTTTCATGAAGGCTGACTCTCCGTTCAGTGTGGCCCTGGGGAATCTATATCCGGTTTCGACGCTGTGTCGCCTCGAACGGTGCTACTGGTCAGTGGGGATAGGCAGCCAGCGCCCGCTCGATGACAGTCAGTGCTTCTTCCCGGGTTCGCCAGCCGATCACCGCAGTCTTCTTCTTCTCCAGTTCCTTATAGACCTGGAAGAAGTGCTCGACCTCGCTCAACACATGCGCCGGCACGTCGTCGAGGTTCTCTGCGTCGGGCCACAGCGGATCCCCCAACGGAACGCTGAGAACCTTGTGGTCGGCGTGGCCTTGGTCCTCCATCAGGAAGACCCCAACCGGGCGGACCCGGATGCGACAGCCCGGAAAAGTGGGCTCGCTTACCAGTGCCAGGATGTCGAGCGGATCGCCATCCTCGGCGAGGGTGTCGGGGATGAACCCGTAGTCAGCCGGATACCGGGTGGCGGTGAACAACATCCGGTCGAGGAAGATCTCCCCCGTCTCGTGATCCATCTCGTACTTGTTGCGACTCCCTTTGGGAATCTCTACGACCATCGTCACTTCCATGGGGCTACCTCACATGCGGACTTGGGTGCCGATCTCCAAAACCTGATCAGAAGGCAAGCTGAACTGAACTGCCGCACTAGACGAGTTACGATGCAGGAAACTGAACAATCGGGATCGCCAGCTGCGAATCCCGCCGCCAGGCACGACCACCACCGACTCTTTCCCCAGGAAGTAGCTGGCGTCGGAAGGGTCGAACCCGAACTCCGGGTCGACGATGCTGGCCAGGGCCCGGGGGACATCGGGCTCCTCCATGAATCCGTAGTCCAGAATCACCTGATAGAAGCTGTCTCCAAGATCGTGGACCGTGGCTCGTCTCGCCTGGGGGACCTTCGCGACGTTGGCCGCCCGAACCGTGAGCAAGACCATGGTCTCGTGAAGGATCTCGTTGTGTCTGAGATTGGCCAGCATCGCCGGCGGGGCGAATCCTGCCTCTCGGATCAAATAGACCGCGGTTCCTGGCACCCGACGCTGAGGGTGCTGGGCGATGGAAGCGATGAAACGCTCGATCGACACCTGACCATGTCGCATCTCGAGCGAGAGGTCGCCCCGGCCGCGACGCCAGGTCACCATGACCACGAAGATGAGTGCCCCCACCACCAGCGGGAACCAGCCCCCGGCCGGGATCTTGATGATGTTGGCGGCAAAAAAGGCAAGGTCCACGGCGAGGAACACCGACATGACCGAACCCGCTCTCAACCGGGTCCATCCCCACCGCTCACGAGAGACCCGGTAGAGCAGGAGCGTGGTGATCACCATCGTCGAAGTAACCGCCACCCCATATGCCGCTGCAAGGTTGCTCGAAGTGCGGAACGCCACCACCAGCCCGATGCAGGCGAACATCAGCAGCCAGTTGATCGAAGCCACGTACACCTGCCCGACTTCTCGAGGCGAGGTGTGGTCGATATCCACTCGGGGGAGGAAGCCGAGCTGCACGGCCTGCATCGTCAACGAGTAGGCGCCTGAGATGAGAGCCTGGGAGGCAATGACCGTGGCGGCGGTGGCGAGCAGGACCGTGGGAAGGAGGGCCCATCCGGGCGCCAGCCGATAGAACGGGTTGTCGATCGCCGCCGGGTTGGCCAGGATCAGCGCTCCTTGACCGAAATAGTTCAATATCAAGGCCGGAAAGACGACGAACACCCATCCGAGCCTGATCGGTCGCCGCCCGAAGTGCCCCATGTCGGCATAGAGAGCCTCACTACCCGTGGCTACCAAGAAGATGGCCCCTAAAGCGAGGAACGCAACCCTGGGCGCCGCAACGATGAACCGAACCGCGTATGCGGGATTCACCGCCGCCAGCACGCCGGGATCGGAGAAGATTTGAATGGCGCCGAGGAGGCCGATCGTGACAAACCACACGATCATCACCGGACCGAAAACCGCCCCCACGGTCCCGGTCCCCGTCTTCTGGATGGCGAATAGGCCAACCAGGATGACGATCGAGATCGGTACGACCCAGGAGGCCAGTTCAGGTGCGACTATCTCGAATCCCTCCACGGCAGAGAGCACGGAGATCGCAGGGGTGATCATTCCGTCTCCATAGAGCAGGGCGGTGCCGAACAGACCGAGCAGGATGAGGACGCGATGTAGCCCTCGCACCCGGATGCGTCGATTCGGAGGCAGGATCAATGCGGTCAGGGCCATGATCCCGCCCTCGCCCGAGTTGTCGGCTCGGAGCACGAATATCAAATACTTGATCGACACCACGATCACCAGGGCCCAGAACACCAGAGAGAGAACTCCAAACACGTTGTCCCGGGTGACTGTGAGATCCCCGGCAGCATGGAAAGCCTCACGCATGGCGTAGAGGGGGCTGGTGCCGATGTCCCCATAGACCACGCCAAGAGCGCCAACTGAAAGCAGGAGGAGGTAACGGGGCGACCGGGAGTGGTCAGATGCCGATGTCATAAGGGTAACGGGGCACTGTATCGGTGCGGATTGCCGTATCAGGCGTACCCGTGGCCACCAGAGAAGGGGTCAGGGAGCGACCGGGACCTCTGCCTGCTCCAGGATCGGTATCGAGCGACTGTCACCACTTGCCGAAATCACCCAAAAGGAGCCCTGCTCCTGTGACCAGCCATCGAGGATTCCAGCTGCAACCGGGCTGGCGGTGCGCTCCAGATGGGACTCGATCATGCCCCGGATGTCGTCGAGAAGGGTGTCGGACGGTCGCTTGGCCGAAGGTGCGGTGTCGGCGAGCATCGCCTTGAGGCTGAGAGCCGGGTCCCACACATAGGCGACGCCGCCGGTCATGCCGGCTGCGAAGTTCCGGCCGACCTCACCCAACACGAGGACCTTGCCACCGGTCATGTACTCACACCCGTGGTCCGAGCATCCCTCGATCACTGCCGTTGCGCCGGAATTGCGCACCGCAAAGCGCTGGCCCACCCTTCCCGAGAGGTAGACCTTGCCCCCGGTGGCCCCATACAGCACGGCGTTGCCCGCGACGTGGGGCACGGTCTCCCCGGGCCGACGAGGCGAAACAGAGATCAGTCCACCACCCATCCCTTTGCCCAGGTAGTCGTTGGCGGCCCCTTCGATGTGCATATCGACACCGCGACACAGCCATGCGCCAAAGCTCTGGCCGGCGGTTCCTGACAACTTGACGACGATGCTCCCATCGGGAAGGCCCTCGGACCCGTGTCTGGCGGTGATCTCCCCGGAGAGACGAGCACCGATGGCACGATCGACATTTCGGATTGGGTAGGCCAGCTCCACCGACCTCCCATCGGCAATCGCTGGCCTGCAATCGGCAACCAGTCTCACCGACAGGCTGGACAGGCCGATCTTGCGGTAACCCTCGTGCTTCTTGCCTCCCTTTGAGGCCACCAACATCGCCGAGAGATCGGCGGACAGCGGATGCTCAGGGTTGATCGGCCGGAGAAGGTCGGCGCGACCGACCAGCTCTGCAATCGACCGTGCCCCAAGCGAAGCAATGTGACGACGGGCCTCCTCGGCAAGGCGTCGGAAGAGCAAGACCACCTGGTCGGCCGATCCGGTGAACTTGGCCCGTAGGTCCTCGTTCTGGGTAGCGATGCCGACCGGGCAGGTGTTGAGGTGACACTGCCTGACCATCTTGCAGCCCAGGGCAAGGAGGGGAAGCGTGCCAAAGCCGAACCGCTCCGCTCCGAGCAAGGCGGCGACCACGATGTCCCGGCCGGTCCTCAGCCCACCATCGGTCTCGAGCAGTACCCGTGACCTCTGCCCGTTGGCTGTCAGCACCTGATGCGCTTCGGCAAGGCCCAGCTCCCACGGCGAGCCTGCATGCTTGATTGAAACCAGCGGGGAGGCGCCAGTTCCGCCCTCGGACCCGGAAAGGACAATCACGTCGGCATCAGCCTTGGCGACTCCGACAGCGATCGTCCCCACTCCCGGCTCGCTGACGAGCTTGACCGAAACCCGGGCTGTCGGTTTGAAGGCCTTGAGGTCATATATCAACTCGGCCAGGTCCTCGATCGAATAGATGTCGTGGTGGGGTGGGGGCGAGATGAGAGTCACCCCGGGCTCGGTGTAGCGGAGACGGGCAATCTCAGCCGAGACTTTGTGCCCTGGAAGCTGGCCCCCCTCTCCGGGTTTGGAGCCTTGCGCCATCTTGATCTGAAGCTCATCAGCGGAATCGAGATAGGCGGGGGTCACCCCGAACCGCCCGGATGCCACCTGTTTGATCGCCGAATTCTTAGGGGTGCCGAATCGGGCGGGGTCTTCCCCTCCCTCGCCCGAGTTGGAGTGACCGCCAATCAGGTTCATCGCCTCGGCCAGAGCCTCGTGGGCCTCGGAAGACAACGCGCCAAGAGACATCGCAGCGGTGGTGAAACGACGCATGATTTGCTCGGCGGGCTCCACTTCGTCGAGCGGGACCGGTTCCCTTTGCACGAATGTCAGGAGATCACGGACCAGGGCAGGTTCCCGGTCAGAGATCATCTCGATGTATCGCTCCCAGTCCTCCGGGTCGCCAGAGCGCACGGCCTTCTGCACCGCCAGGACCACCATGGGGCTCGTCACGTGGGTATCGGCACCGCGTCGGTGCTTGTAGAAGCCGCCGGACTCGGGCACTCCGCTGGAATAGCCCTCATGTCGCACCAATGCCTGACGAGCCAGCTCCTTGAGCCCGATCCCGCGGAGTCGGCGGGGAGCGTTGCGGAAAGCCTTGCGACACACTCCCTCGGAGAGCCCAATCACCTCGAACAACTCCGAGCCGCGATAGGCGGAAAGAGTGCAGATCCCCATTTTCGACATGATCTTGAGCAGCCCGCCCTCCATCGCCAGGCGATAGTTCTCCTGAGCCGGCACTGGATCCACATCGATGGCCCCTGACGCGGCGAGGTCACGGGCATGCTCGATCGCCAGGTAGGGGTTGACGGCAGAGGCGCCGAAACCGACCAGGCAGGCGAGGTCATGCGGGTCACGTGGCTCACCGGACACCACGACCAAGGAAACCGAGCCACGCACGCCTTCGTCGATGAGATGGTGATGCACCGCACCCAAGGCGAGAAGCATTGGGATCGGCGCCCGAACGGAATCCGTCTCACGGTCGGAGAGGACGAGGATGGTGGCCCCGAGCTTGACCGCCTGCGCAGCCTCATCGCAGATCTCGTCGAGGCGGGCCTCCATTCCCTCGGGTCCAGCTGACACCGGCCAGGTGGTCGCGATCCAATGAGAGAAGAATCGTGGGTCGCCAGAGCGAACGATCGCTTCCAACTCGGCATCCGAGAGGATCGGGCTGGCCAGCTCGATGAGGTGAGCCTGCTGAGGTGTGTCTTCGAGGAGCGGGCCTCGGCGTCCAAGCTGGATCCGAAGGGACATCACCAGCTTTTCCCGAATCGGGTCCATCGGCGGATTGGTGACCTGGGCAAACATCTCGTGGAAGAACTGGGTGAGGCGACGGGGTCTGCTCGACAGGACCGCCAGCCCCGTGTCGTCGCCCATAGATCCGAGTGGATTGTCCCCTCGTGCCATATCCGCGATGATCAGCCGCCGCTCCTCGGCGGTGTATCCGAAGACCCGGCTCAAGGCCGCAGCATCGAATCGGTCGTCGGCCAGATTGTCGAACGAGGCCTGAATGCGGAGTGTCTCGGTGCTCACCCAGTCCCCGTATGGCCGGGCTGAAGCCAAGGCGGCCTTGACCTGGTCAGAGTGCTGAACCTCTCCGGTCTCGCCATCGAACACAATCAGCTCCCCGGGCCCGAGCTGGCCGGTGGCGAGAGCCAAGGCTTCTTCCTCCGGGCAGACCCCGGCCTCGGAAGCGACGAGGACGACCTCGGGGGTGACGGTCCAACGGGCGGGTCGCAGCCCGTTGCGGTCCATGCCCACCAGGAGGGAAGTGCCATCGGTCGCGGCAATGGCGGCCGGCCCATCCCACGGCTCGGTGAGGAAAGCGTGATACGCATAGAAGGCCGCCAGATCGGGATCGAGATCAGGAACGTTCTCCCAGGCAGCCGGCATCAGCATCTCCTTGACGTGCGTCAGCGACCGGCCGCTCTGCATCAACAGCTCGAAGACGTTGTCCAGGCTCCCCGAGTCCGAGATGTCAGGCTGCAGGAAAGGAAAGACATCCTGCAACCGATCCCCCCACACCGCCGGAGTAGCGCCCTTCTCCCTCGCCACCATCCACGAGCGGTTGGATTGAATGGTGTTGATCTCCCCGTTATGGGCCAATGCTCGGAACGGCTGGGCATTTTCCCAGGAGGGGAAGGTGTTGGTGGAGTAACGCTGATGGAAGATGGCGAATGCCGTCTCGTAGTCGGGGTCTCTCAGATCCCAATAGAAGTCGGAGATGTGAGAGGCGGTGAACAAACCCTTGTAGACCACGGTGCGATTCGAAGCCGAAGGGATCGACAATCCGGGGGTGGCGGCCCGTTCGATTCTCTTCCGAGCCAGGTAGAGGCTCCGCTCGAAAGCTGCCCCTTCTTCGGAGCCGGTCACGATCGCCTGCTCGATCAAGGGAAGGACGTCGCGGGCGTGATCGCCGAGCATCGATGGATCGAACGGCACCGATCTCCAGAACAGAACCCGCATCCCTTCGGACTCGATGGCCTGGGTAACCACCGATCGGGAGGCGGCGGCATGGGTGGGAGACAGGAAGCACATCACAAGTCCGAGACGCTCGGGAGCGACCTCGAGCCCATGGGCACTCAGTTCCCGATTGATGAGGCGAACGGGAATTTGAGTAAGGAGGCCGGCGCCATCTCCGGTTCCATCCGCCGCCCTCGCACCTCGATGATCGAGTCGTTCCAGGCACTCCACAGCAAGGCGGGTCATCCGATACGAGGGGACGCGGTCGAGAGCAGCGATAAACCCGACGCCACAGGCGTCGTGAAAGTGCTTCAGATCGAAGAAAGATGCCGTCATTGCTCCCTCGAAATGGGGGAGCGATCAAGTTTAAACACGTCCCAGGTCGCAAGTCCCAGGTCCCAAGCTTCTGGCTTAGGACTTGAGACCTGAGACTCAACGCTTCGAAGCGAAAGACTTCAGCCGGTCGATTGCTTCTTCTAGCGTCTTTTCATCCTTACAAAAGGCGAATCTCACCAACGAGGCCCCATCCTCGGGGCGGTGATAGAAAACTCCCGGCGGAATGGCCACCACCCGGGCGATTTCCGCAAGGTGGTAGCAAAAGGCCCGATCGTCGGAAAACCCGAAACGGGCATGCCCGGCCATCATGAAATAGGTGCCCTGGGGCTGATAGACCTCGAACCCGGCCTCGACCAAGCCCGCTCCCAGCAGATCTCGCTTGGCGAGATAACTGGAGCGGAGATCATCGAACAGAGACTGGGGTGCGCCGAGCGCAGCCACGGCTCCATGCTGGACGGGGGTCGGAGTGGTGAAGGTCATGAATTGATGGGCAGCACGCACCCCCGCCGTCAGGTGGGAAGGCCCAATCGCCCATCCCACCTTCCATCCGGTGAGCGAGAAGGTCTTTCCCAGTGATGAAAGGGTCAGGGTTCGCTCCCACATGCCGGGAAGCCCGGCAAGTCTGAGGTGAGGCACTCCGTAGACCATCTCCTCGTACACCTCGTCTGAGATCGCGAAAGCGTCGTGCTCCTGGCACAGGGCGGCGATGGCGCTCAGCTCCTCCATGCCAAAGACATGACCGGTTGGGTTGTGGGGATTGTTGAGAACGATGGCGCGGGTCTTCGGTGAGAAGGCGGCCTCGAGCTCACCCAGGTCGAGGTGGAAGTCCGGTGGTCGCAGTGTCACGTACCTGGGGACAGCGCCTGTGATCGAGATGTGCACCGGATAGGAGTCATAGAAGGGCTCGATCAGGACCACCTCGTCCCCCGAGTTGATAAGGCCTAGGAATGCGGCGGTCAGGGCCTCGGTGCACCCGCAGGTGACAGTTATCTCACTGCGGGGATCGAGTTCCCGCTCGAGAAGAGGTCCATATCTCGTGGCGATCGCTTCACGCAACTCCGGAATTCCGGGGCTGGGCGGATACTGGTCATGCCCTCCCTCGGCCATCGACCTCGCCGCCGCCTCCTTGACGAACTGGTCGCCGTCCCAGTTGGGAAACCCCTGACCGAGATTGATCGCACCGTGTTCGGCGGCAAGGGCGGTCATCTCGCTGAAGATGGTCACCCCGAACGGAGCGAGGCGGTCAGACACCATGGGTCTCAGGTTACGAGGCGCGGAGTTTCTGGCTTGAGATCTGAGACTTGGGACCTGAGACCGGCTTTCAGCCGGAAACCTCCCACACCCGCACCGTCCAGAGCAGGCGACTTCCCCGCTCGGTGAACTGGATGACCTTTTCGCGAATCAGGCCAAGGACCGCCGGCTGCTCTGCGAGCGACGAGGGAAGAGGGATGCTGCGCTCGGAGAGTTGGCGAATCGACCCAAACAAAGACCTCGCCTTGTCGAGAATCGAGTTCTCATCCTGAAGAGTGCCTGTCGGCAACAAGAGCTTGCCGCCACGACGAAGAATGCGCTTGGCCTCGTCGAGCATCCTCATTGGGAGCTCGGCGCCGCTTGGTCCCCCGGAGAGCCCTGAGGGAAACCAGCCGGACACCTTTGCGAACTCATCAGGGATGCCGGAAACGTCGCCTATGACAACATCGGCCTCAACGCCATCAGGGATGGGGCCAAACATGTCACCCTCGTAGAACGTCGTGCGATCACTTACCCCTTGGGCTTTGGCATTAGCGGTGGCGATTTCAACTGTCTCGGCCGCGGCGTCCACTCCGTAGACCATCTTCGCCCCGAGCTTGGCGGCGACGATCGAGAGAACCCCGGAGCCGCACCCGGCGTCGATCACCACGGAACCCGGCTCGATGACCATCGAGTCGGCAAGCAGCGTCGAAATCGTCGACGGGCGGAAGGTGTCCGGAGCCACCTGCAGATCGAATGGGCCGCAACGGCCCTTCCAGACGATGGTCTCGGTAGTCATGTCAATCAGACACTATCCAAAGGGATTCGGTTACTGCACGGCGGGTTCATTCTCGGACGCCGACGCGGCCTGAGATGAAGTCCCGATACCAATGCCCGCTGGCCTTTATGGTCCGTTCCATGGTGTCCAAGTCGACCCGAACGATGCCAAACCGCTTGTCGTAACCCTTTCCCCACTCGAAATTGTCGAGCAGGGACCAGACGAAGTAGCCACGGACGTCGACACCTCGTTGCAGTGCGGTGTGAACCGCCTCGATATGGCCCTCCAGGTAGGCGACGCGCTCGGGATCGAGCACAGATCCGTCGGCCGACACACGGTCGGGGTAGGCAGCACCGTTCTCACAGATATAGAGCGGGATCCCGGGGTGCTCACGACCTACTCGCTCCAGCATCCAGAGCAGGCCGTGGGGCTCGACACCCCAACCCATTTCGGTGAGAACGCCTGGTGGCGTGGCGATCCTCGCGTCCCACGAACCCGGCCAGGCACCCGGGGCAGGCTCGCCAGGAGCATGCTCGACATGGTTGATGTTGTAGTAGTTGACTCCGAGGAAGTCGATCGGCTGCACAGCGTTCGACAGTTCATCGATGTCGATTTGGCCCGTGACCCCGTAACGATCGATATATCCGAGTATCTCGGCCGGATAACGGCCGTCGAAGACCGCGCCGGTGAACAGCCCATTGCTGACCGCATCTACCGAGGCTGCAGCAAATTCATCCTCGGGCGAATCAGTGACTGGCCAGGCCGGTATGAGATTGAGCACGATCCCCAACTGATCGTCGTCGTGGCGGTTGGCGCTTCTCATCGCCTTCACCCCGGCGTGGTGGGCAAGCATCAGGTGATGGGCCGCCACGAATGACTGGCCGGGCTCCTTGATGCCAGGGGCGTGCTCGCCAGAGCTGTGACCGAGAAAGGCCGAGCACCACGGCTCGTTGAACGTCGCCCAGACCTTGATCAGATCCCCCAGGCGCTCCTTGGTGGCGGTTGCGTATTCCGCGAACCAGTCAACGGACTCGTGGTTGAGCCAGCCTCCCCGATCCTGGAGTGCCTGTGGGAGATCCCAGTGATACAAGGTGACCACGGGAGCGATCCCGACTTCCAGCAACTCCTTACACACCCTTCGGTAGAAGTCGATCCCCGCTTCGTTGACTCGACCTGTCCCCTCGGGAAGGATCCGGGACCATGAAATCGAGAATCGGTATGCGTTGACTCCCAACTCCGTCATGAGAGCCACGTCGTCGGCGTAGCGGTGGTAGTGGTCAACGGCGAGATCTCCGTTGTCGCCGTTGTGCGTCCGGCCCGGCGTGTGGCTGAACGTGTCCCAGATCGATGGGGCGCGACCATCTTCGTCTACCGCGCCCTCGACCTGATAAGCCGCGGTGGCGACGCCCCATAGGAAACCGGCCGGGAACTCAGATGCGGCGAACATTTGCGCCCCTAGCCATCCTCATTGCTCGACCCCCGACTACTTCTGCACACCGGACAGGTCGATCCCCTGAAGGAACACCCTTTGGGCTAATAGGAAGATCACGACTGGGACAACGAGAGCGATCAGCGAACCCGCCTGAATCAAGGTGGGCTGAGTGTCGTAGATCGTGTTGAACGTGCGCAAACCCACCGAGATCGGCACCAGATCAGGCTTGGTCGAAAGATAGATCATCGGCTCGAAGAAATCGTTCCAGGCGAAGTAGAAGTGGAACAAGCAAACGGCAACGATCGCTGCCTTCATCTGGGGCAGAACCACCGACCACAGGGTTCTGAATGCCCCAGCGCCGTCGATGGTGGCAGCCTCGTCGAGTTCAATGGGGATCGTCAGGAAGTACTGGCGCAACAGGAAGACGTTGAATGCATTGGCAAAGAAATGGGGGACGATCAAGGGCAAGTAGGTGCCGACCCACCCAATGGAGACAAAGAAGGCGTACTTGGGCACCAGGGTGACATAGCTGGGAAGCAGGATCGTGGCGATAAGCACGACGAGAATCGATCTGCCGAACGGGATCCTGAATCGGGCCAGGCCGTAGGCGACGAGGATCGAGGAGATGACTGCACCGATGGTCCCGAGACCGGCAATGATTAGCGTGTTGCGCAGCAGGTTGGGGAAATTCATGAGTTCCCACGCCCGCTCGTAGTTCACCCACTGCGGGTCCAGCTCGTACGCCGGCTCCAAGATCCGCCAGTTGCCTTCCCATTCGATTGGGGTCTCCGGGTTAGCCGGGTCGATGAATTGGGACACCTGCCGGCCCGGCTTCAACATCGCCAGGCCCATCTCGGTTCCGTCCGGGAGCGGGACCGTGTACATGTCCAAGTCCTTCCCCTCGTACTCGAACGTAGCCGGCGACTTGGGAAGGATCGGCCCCCCGATATTGGCGATCATCTCCTCGGACTTCAGCGACGTCACGGCCATGTAGGCCAGGGGAAGCAGGAAAGCAAAGAGAATCAATGCCGTGATCGAGGTCGATAGCCAGCCCTTGCGCAGCGGTTGACGGTCCGGCTTGCGCTTGCGAGGGGGTGGAGCCGAAATCACATCGACGGGAGGCGGGTTCAGAGTGACGGTCACCTCAGTCCCTCCTCGCCTCGTAATACACCCAATACTTCGCCGACCAGAAAACCAGCCCCGTCACCGCGAGGGCGGCGAGGAAAAGCGCCCAGGCCAGGGTGGCGGCATAACTCATGTCGAAGTACTTGAAGCCCTGTTTGAAGAACTGGAGGGCATAGAAATTGGTCGCGCCGTTGGGAGCGCCCGTGCCGTTGTTGAGCACATAAGGAACCAGGAAGTAGTTGAACACCCCGATCAGGCCGAGGATCAGGTTGTAGAAGATGATCGGGGAGATGATCGGCATCGTTATATGCCAGAAAGTTCGCAACTCGGTTGCGCCGTCGATCCTCGCCGCGTCGTACAACGATGCAGAAACGGAGTTCATCGAGGCAATGAAGAGCAGCATGGCATTGCCGACACCCCACAAGCCGATGAAAGCAAGTGAGGGGTACACCCAAGTCGTGTCGTAGAACCAGTCGGGACCGGTGATCCCAAAGACGGCAAGGATCCGATTCACCCATCCCGTCTTGGGATTGAACATTCCCCCAAAGATGAGAACCGCCGCAACAAAGGGGATGATCGACGGCATGAAAAAGAGGGCTCGGAAGCCTTCCCTGCCCCGCAAGCTCCTGGTGACCAGAAGATAGGCGAGGGTCACGGGAACGATCATCGTAAGAGGAAGAGCGATGAGCCCGAACTTGAGGGTCACCAAGACTGACTGCCTCACTTCGGGGTCGTTGAACATCCTTTGCCAGTTCGCCAGGCCAACGAAACGCGTTGGCTCAGTGGTGACCAGTTGGAAGTCGGTGAACGAGAACCAGAGTGAGGTGACGATCGGCACCGCGTACCAGAGAAAGAACCCCACGATCCAAGGCATCACGAACCAGAGTCCGACGCGGCCCCGCCGTTTGGCTAGTGAGACTGTCTTCTTGGTCTTGGGTGTTGATGGGGCGGCCGGAAGACCGGCCGCCCCATCTTCGGTAATAGCTGTCAAATCACCAACAACTAACTACTGGTTTGTTTGGAAGATAGTCGTCAGGTCTGACTCCAACGTTGCGATCTCGGCGTCGAGATCGAGCGAACCGTCGGTGAGCATGGCGGTCAAGGTGACCCCCATCCGGTCGACGTACTGCTGCCATCCGGGAACGAAGCTCTCGTGTGGCGGAGTGTCCGCAAAGTTGGCACCGTCCAATGCCACCTGCCAGTTCACACCCTGGGGGTACCTCTCATCGAGAGTCGCCAGGAAGTCGGCCACCTTGGTCGGGTCGGCCGGGGCCGCACCGTAGGTGGTCAACAACGGGAGAGCCCCGTCGGTAACCAGGTAGGCGATGACCTCGAAGGCCTCCTCAGGGTGCTCCGTCGACGACAGGACGCGGAAGGTGTCGGCGTGCATGTTCGCTGTCACCTTGCCGTTGTGTGACGGCAGTACGGCGAGGTCGTAGAAGTCGCCGGCGACACCGCTGTCATCGTTGCGGATGCAGCAGGTGAACCAGAGATGGCTGATGCCCATTGCAGCCTTACCAGACTGGAAGGCGTTGCCGCCCATTGCGTCGTAGTCGGCCTGACCTGGCGCAAACCCCGACGTCCAAATGGCGTCGTAGTACCAGTGCCACTCATCCACCCACTCCTGCGGGAAGGCTGCCGAGCCGTCATCGGCCATCGGATAACCGGCTCCCCAGAAGGATCCCTGCTGGAACAGACGGTCAGTCCACTGCCAGACGAACCCGTACTGGGTCCGCGTGGCGATGTCGAAATCCGGGCTGGTGGCATCGTTGCCGTTTTCGTCGACAGTCAGGATCTTGGCGATCTCAGCGACCTTGTCGAAGTCCCAGGTCCCTTCCCACTCCGTTCCGGGGCCATAGACGGCGGTGCCGTCGGCGCCATATTCCTGGGGCGGATAGGGCAGACCGGCCTCGTCGAACAGGGCCTTGCTGAAGTACATCTCCGAGGGATACGAGGCGAACGGAAGACCGGCAAGGGTCCCGTCCTGGTCCCGCATGTTCTCGACGGTGGCTTCGGGCCAAATCGACATGTCGAACCCGCTGGACTCGACCAACGGCTCCAGGTCGAGATACTGGCCGGCAAACCCGTTGGCACCTTCACGACCCACGGGGCCGATGATGTCGGGGGCATTGCCTGACGAGATCTCGGTGGCCAGAGCTGCAGGGGCGGCGTCGTGATCCACGATCTCGATCTCCAACACGATGTTGGGGTGCGAGGCGTTGAAATCGGCGACAGCTGCTTCCTGAGCTTCCTTCTGTTCGGGGTTGGCACCGGTGCCCAACCCGATGAACCATCGGATCGTTACGGGCTCGCCTGCCGGCGCTGCGGTCGTATCCGTCGCAGCTGCCGTCGTCGTGGACCCTTCTCCAGCCGCCGCCGTCGTGGTGGAACCACCACTGCTTTCACCACAAGCGGCGAGGATCAAGAGGAGGACCACCACGAGGGCGGTACTCTTTGCTTGCTTCATCTCTTCCGTTCTCCTCCGTCGCCCCCGGACATGTCACCGATCGTTACGATCGATGCGGCCGCACTCCGGGGACGGGCGCGACCGTGCTACTTCGGGCTATCCCGATAGACCTCCAACCGTCGATTGCCTTATCACCAACTCGGTTGGAAGAAGTACTCGCCGTGGCCCGCCCTCGGGGCGGTCGAGGAGCGTGAGGAGGTTGCGTGCGGCCTCCTGGCCAATCCCCTGGATGTCCTGGCGCATCGTTGTCAGCGGCGGGGCGAGCTCGCTGGCGAATGCAAGGTCGTCGAACCCGGCCAGCGCTACGTCGTCGGGGACGCGCAATCCGGCGTTGCGAATCGCATCCAGCGCCCCGGCCGCCGTGTTGTCACTCGCACAGAAGATGGCATCGACCTTGGCCTCGATGAGACTGGTGGCCGCCTTGTATCCACCTTCGGCCGTGTAGTCGCCTTCGATGATCAGGCCTTCGGTGGGGAGATTGGCCCGGCGCAGCGCCCTCCGGTATCCAGTCTTGCGATCTCGACTCGAAACACTGTCTCGCCTGCCGGTGATGTGGCCAATCCGTTGTCGACCCAGTCCGATCAAATGATCCGCGATCGCCTCGCCTGCAGCTTCGTTGTCGATGTCGACATAGCTGGCGTCGCTGTCAGCGCGGCGGTGCCCGATGAGCACGCTTGGCACACCGGAGGAGCGGAGGCCGTCGACCAGCGGATCATCGATGGTGTCGGCGGTGACGATGATCCCGTCGAGCATCCCCATGGAGAGGATCTGGTCGAGGGTCTCTTCCTTGGTCCGATTGCCGAGCCAGAGCATCATCCCCGCCGCTGACTCTGTGAGCGAGTCGCAGATGCCGGTCAGCAGGCCAGCAAAGTAATTGTCCGAGAAGGTGAGCTGTGCCGCGACATGCATGACGACGCCGACGACGCCGGATTTGCCGCTGGCGAGGTTGCGTGCGGCGAGGTTCGGCCGGTAGCTGGTGGTTTCCAGGACATCGAGGACCTTCTGTCGCGTCTCGGGAGATACCGCTCCGCCGTTGATGACCCGGGAGACGGTGGCACGAGAAACTCCGCTGAGTTCGGCCAAGTCATCAAGCGTCCGTGCCATGCCGGGAGACTCCTCCTCTGAGAGCGCTCTCAAACATACAAACAATTCTTAGAGCGTGTCAAGGGAAGTGGCATCAACTTTTCGGGCAATTCGTGGGAAGCGCTCTCAGGGCTGGCTACGCCAGCGTCTCGAGTCTCAAGCAACAGGCCTAGGCCGCATGCCAGATTCAGCCTTGGGACTTGAGACTTGGGACCTGTGGCTAGAGACCGCGTCAGCGGTCGAGAAACGACTCGTACAAGCGTTGGGCGTGACCCCAGGGATCGGCGTAGTACTCGTCGGGGGTGATATCCAGAGTGACGGTTTTCGCGGCTTGCTGCACGATGGGCTGGGAGTCGGCGAACCGTCGAATCACCTCGGTGTGTGGCTTGAGGCTTCCGTCAGGGCGAACCAAGCCGAAGTGCCGCTCATGCTTCGCTCCACCCGGGTCACAAGGCGGGCGGTCCCACAAATCCTCTGCGTAGTCGGCAAAGCACCACAGGAAGGCACCGGTGGACCCGACGTCCACCAGTCGGGGCAGTACCTCGCCCACGTAGTCGGCGAAGGGGCCCTCCCCTGCCATGAACTGAGTGCGGGGTGATCCGTAGGCGGTCCATTCCCAGACCACCGATTCTTCGGTATCAGGAGACGTGCACCCGCCCCATTCCTCAGCGAGACACGGCATCCCGCTGAGTGCCGTGACCAGGGCACAGAGGTAGGGCACGAAGTCGGGGTCCAAGGGGTCCCGAGCCCAGTCGACGTACATCGGATAGCCATGCATGACTGCCACGTCGCTCTCGGCGAACACCTGGTCGACGCGAAGGCCGTTGTCGACGAACAAGTTGGAAGCGTGCAAGCCGGTGGTCACCTGATGATCCGGATCGAGGTCGCGTATGAGGGCGGTCATCTCGCGGACCCACGCCCGGCCCTCGGCCGCGCTGTTGGGATGCGCGAACAGATCAGGCTCGTTGCCGAGGTTCCACATCCAGCTGGCCTCGTGGTCCCGGTAGGCGTCCACCACCGTCCTCAGCAGGAGGCGCTCCGCTTCGAGAGCGACCGGATCATGGAACATGTTTCGGTAGGCGCTGTCGACGACACGTCCCCCGCTCACCACCTGCCGCACATAGGGCGACGGATGGGAGGTCGCGCCCGGGTCAAGCAGCCACCGGGGAGACCAGTTGGGCCCGCTCATGTGACCGGTGAAGAAAGTGACATCGAGGCCGAGGCCGTTGGCGGCCGCAATGTCACACACCGTCCCGAAGTCCTCGAGCCTCTCGCTCGACACCATGTCGGGCTCTGGCTGCCAGTCATCCCAAAGCAGGAAGAGGCGCACGACGTTCATCCCCACCGACGCGATGACTTCGAACTCGTCTCTCACCTCGGCTGCGTCGAAGTCACCCCACCAGTACATCGCCTTCCGACGCGGCCAGTAGTTGACCCCAAGCAGGAACGGCTCGGAGCCGGGTTCTGTCGTCATCCCTCTTCCCCTCCGGTGATCGCCTCGATGGCGATGGAGACGGCATCATGCTCATTCAACGCATCCGTGTCGATTTTCACGGTGGCGCA
>DATDJH010000054.1:0-4624 GCA_036520635.1 Acidimicrobiia bacterium | reverse complement strand
GCCCCGAGCCGGGCTTCGATGTCGTGGTCGATGGTGCTGGTCATCGGATTGGAGCCCAATCATAACCTCTGGTATCTTGATAATGATTCTCAGTTTCGGTAAGGAGACCGGGTCATGAAGCTGCCGCATCGAGCCTTCCTGGTCATGCTTTGCCTGATCGCAGTTGGCTGCGCCCCCACCTCCAACCCAGGTTCCCAAGGTCCTCTGGTGGTGGCCACCACGACCATCCTCGGAGACATGGTCGCGGCCATCGTCGGTGATCAAGCGACCGTGGAGACGTTGATGCCCCCCGGCGCCGACCCCCATGACTTTCAGCCCTCCTCGCAGCAGGTTGCCTTGATCAATGGCGCCGACCTCGTGATCGCCAACGGGCTTGGCCTCGAGGAAGGTTTCATCGACGTCCTCGATGCCGCCAAGGCCGATGGGGTCAACCTCCTCGAGGTCGGTCCGCTGATCGATCCGATCCCATTCGCCGAAGGTGGCTCCGAAGAGCTCGGGGAGGATCCCCACTTTTGGAACGACCCGGTCCGGGCCGCCACCGGCGCCGCCGTGATCGCCGACGCATTGTCAGATGTCGACCCTTCCGTCGATTGGTCGAGTCGGGCCACCGAGTACGGCAACGAGTTGCGGGATCTGGCCAGTGAGATCGAAGTCATGCTCCAAGGGATCCCCGCTGCCGATCGCAAGCTGGTCACCAATCACGACTCCCTGGGCTATTTCGCCGATCGTTACGGGTTCGAGATCCTCGGTGTCGTCATTCCCGGAGGCTCCACCCTCGCCGAGCCGAGCTCGGCCGAGTTGGCGAACCTGGTCCAGGTGATGCGAGAACAGAGCGTCTCTGTGATCTTCGCCGAAACCACGTCTCCGTCCGTCCTCGCAGATGCTGTCGCTGACGAAATCGGTGAGCCGGTCTTAGTGGTCGAGCTCTACACCGACTCGCTCGGGCCACCCGGCTCTGGCGCGGAGACCCTCCTGGACATGCTCCGCCTCGACGCAGAGCTGATCGCGAGCGCCCTGAGTTGACAGTCACCCAACTACCTTGCGGCTGGCCATGGACTGGCTGACCGAGCCCTTCGCCCTCGCCTTCCAGCAAAGGGCACTGATCGGGGGCGCTCTTGCTGCGCTAGCCCTGGCCGTGGTCGGGACCTGGGTGGTGATCCGGGGGATGACCTTCCTCGGCGATGCCCTGGTTCACGGCGTGATCCCTGGAATCGCCCTCGCCATCCTGCTCGACTTCAACGTGCTCCTCGGAGCCGCGCTGGCGGCGACGGTGATGATCGCCGGTATCAACCTGGTCCATCGCCAGACCAGCTTCTCCGAGGACACCGGCATCGGCCTTCTCTTCGTCGGGATGCTCGGGCTGGGCGTGATCCTCATCTCACGCAGCGACTCCTACACCGGCAGCCTTACCGGAATCCTCTTTGGCGACGCCCTTGGAGTCACGGGTGAGGACTTGGTCGTCCTCGGAGTTGTGGCAGGGATCGTGCTCTTGGTCTCGACCTTGCTCTACCGAAACTTTCTGGTCCTGTCCTTCAATGAGCACAAGGCGAAGCTGCTCGGACTCAACCCGCGGCTGGCGCATCTCGCCCTTCTTGGGTTGACGACGCTGTCGATTGTGGGGTCGTTCCAGACCGTGGGGACACTCCTGGTGTTCGGCCTCCTGGTCGGTCCCGCAGCGACCGCAGCGCTGCTGGTCAAGAAGGTGCCGGCGATGATGATGACCGCTGCAGCCATCGGCATCCTCTCAGTCGCTCTGGGCCTCGTCATCAGCTATTACGCGGATACCTCGGGCTCGGCAACGATCTCTGTGGTTCCGATCGTGCTCTTCTTCATAGTGCTGACGATCAAGTCGCTAACGCGGAGAGCACCCGCCTTGGCCAGCCACGGCTAGCCGCGAAGGCGCGGATTCTGGGTGTAGGTCCCGGAGACAGAGGCCTCGGCAAGAACATGACCGGCGATGGCATCCCGAACCTGCTGACCGGTGAAATCACCCGTCACCGCCACCTCATCGATGTCGAGGGCATACAGCGTGAATATGTAGCGATGCGGGATCGAGTCGTTCCAGGGCGGGGCCGGCCCGTCGTAGCCGAGGTAGTTCCCCCTCATGTCGGGGTCGCCGGCGAACCACCCCGTGTAGTCATTGAGACCTTGCCGGCACCCGCCAGGCCCGAAGGCGACGTTCTTGCCGTGGGGCATGACGCCCACACAGAACTCTCCCTCGCCAATCGAGCGCAACCCGGGGGGCAACTCCACGGTCACCCAGTGGAAGAAGTCGACCCGGGGCAGATCCGCGGGGACCTCCCGGTCTTCTTGATTCACGTCGTCGCCGCGGGAAGGGCAATCGGGGTCGTGGCAGATGAGGGCGAAGGATCTCGTCCCGTCCGGCACCTCGCCCAGCTCAGCTCGGGATTGACGTTCTCGGAGAATGTGACATGGGTCTCGGGATGTGGGATCGCAAGCGCGTACCGATCGGGGATCGGGCCACCGTTGCGAAAACTGGCTGTTGTCAGCTTCATGGCACCTCCGGAATCGACACTAATCAATCGACCAGGCGGATCACCTCGCCCATCTCCTCGACACTGGCCGAGTCGATCGGGTCGAGCACCAACTGGACATGGCTGATCCCGATGGCGGCGTAATCCCTCAACAGCTGAGCGAGATCCTCCCGACTTCCGGTGTGAGGGACGTCGTCTAGAAGCACTCCACGCCCGGTGACTCGGCCGGTGCCACCCGGAAGTTGGATATAGATGCTGACGGTCTTCTCGACCTCCCCGGGCTCACGACCGGCGCCGGCCGCGGCATGGTCGATCTCCTCTAGAAGAGGGGCGAGCCCGCTCAATTGATTGCCAAACGAGGCATGCCACGAGTTCCACATCGACACGTAAGGGAGGGTGATAGCCAGCATCCGAGGCCCGTTGGACCCGACCAGCAACGGGATGCCCGGTCTCGCCCTGGGTGCGAGCTCGGCGCCGCGAACCGTGTAATAGGTGCCTTCGAAATCGACGTGACCTTCGCTGAGCAGAGTGCGAATGATGGTGAAGGCCTCTTCGAACCGATCGATGCGATGATCGAAGGGAAAGCCGAAGCCGTCGTACTCGGTCTGGTTCCACCCCGCCCCGAGACCCAGGATCAACCTCCCGCCGGAGATCTCATCGACGGTGGCGGCCTTCTTGGCCAGCATTGCCGGGGCGTGAAACGAGGTGCAGGCGACCAGCGGGCCCAGGCTCACTCTCTCCGTGGCCTCGCCCAAGGCTGCCAGGATGGCCCACGTCTCCAACGGCCCCCGCACACCAAAGGTGTCATCCCGGTAGAGGAGATGGTCGCCGAACCAGATCGAGTCGAGGCCTACCTCCTCAGCAGTGCGCGCCACGTCCCGGATCTCGAGCCATCCCGCCTCTCGCTCGACTTCCGGAAGCTGGACCCCAACCTTGAGTGTCTCTGGCATGGCGGCATCGTACGGTGCGCTCCGCTATCGGTGTTTGCGGGCTAAACCTGGGGTGGTCGTGACCCACGCGAGGCCCACATCCCAGCTCAACTGGCGGCAACGGTCGCTCGATCTCAAGCGAATGCGCTCGGAGACCTTCGACATCGCGGTGATCGGTGGCGGGGTGACCGGCAACGGGATCGCTCTGGATGCCGCGACTCGCGGGATGTCGGTGGCCCTGATCGAGCAGCGGGACTACGCCTCGGGGACGTCGAGTCGCTCGAGCAAGCTGTTCCACGGCGGCCTCCGCTATTTGGAGCATCGCAACTTCACCCTGGTCAAGGAGGCGCTGGCCGAGCGAAACCTGATGCTGAACCGGCTTTGCCCCCACCTTTGCACGCCGGTCTCCTTCCTCTACCCGTTGCAACATCTGTTCTGGGAGCGGCTATATGTCGGCGCCGGAGTCTTCCTCTACGACAGGCTCGCGGCTCGAGCCAACAACCCGCTCCCCCAGCACCGACATTTGAGCCAACGGAGCGCCCTCGAAATGGCGCCGGCTCTGGCAGAAGCCTCGCTCAAGGGCGCAGTCCTCTACTGGGACGTCATGGTCGACGACGCCCGTCACACAATGACGCTGGCCCGCACTGCCCGGTCACACGGGGCCGCTCTCGCCCCGAGCACAAGAGCCACCGGGTTGATCATCGAGAACGGCTCGGTAGCCGGAGTCCAGGCACGCGACCTCGAGTCGGGCACAGACATCGAAATCCATGCCAGGAAGGTCATCGCCGCCGGAGGGGTTTGGAGCGACGACATCCAGGCGATGGCCGGAGATCGCGGTCAAGACGTCAGCGCCTCCAAAGGGGTCCATCTGGTGGTCCCCCGCGACCGGATCAACTCCAGCACCGGGATGATTCTGCGCACCGAGATCAGCGTGCTGTTCGTCATTCCCTGGGGCAGGCACTGGCTCATCGGAACCACCGACACACCGTGGTCGCTGCGCCGCGCCCATCCCGCCGCCTGTCTCGACGACATTCAGTATCTGCTGCGATGGGTGAACACGGCTCTGGCCGTGCCGATCGGGCCCGAGGACGTGGTCGGGGTGTACGCCGGCCTCAGGCCGTTGTTGGCCGGGGAGTCGGACGAGACGAGCAAGCTGAGCCGGGAGCACGCGGTGATCGTGTCCGACACCGGTCTGATCAC
>DATDJH010000053.1:0-2925 GCA_036520635.1 Acidimicrobiia bacterium | reverse complement strand
GAGGTCATCGGCCACTAGTGTCTCCCGCCGGATGTCAGGGTCTGTGTCCCTCGTCTATTGGCCACTCCTCTTGGTGGCTGCCTACCTGTTGGGGTCGATTCCGTTCGCCCAGGTGCTGGCGCGGATCAATGGAGTCGACCTTCGTGAGGTGGGTACCGGGAACATTGGCGCGGGCAATCTCACCAAGACCGTCGGGAAGGGTTGGGGTCTGGCTGCAGGGCTCCTCGATGGCTTCAAGGGCCTCATCCCGGTCCTGATTGCCAAAGAGATGGGCCTCGGCCCCGGTGCTGCAGGTTTGGCCGGCCTGGCCGCGGTCATCGGGCACAACTGGTCGATATTCATCAGGGGGCGTTCGGGGCGTGGTCTCGCCACGTCGGTGGGCGTGATCATGGGCCTCGACCCGGTGCTCCTCGTTTGGACCACGGGTTGGGCAGTTGCCGGCTGGAAGATCGGTGGCGGAGTCGGAGGATTCCTCGGGTGGGGCCTGCTCCCGTTCGTCGCCATCGCGATGGGGCGGCCGCCAACTGAGTATCTCTTCCTTCTCTTGCTCTCGGGTGTGCTCATGGGTCGACGGATCCAGGGCAACCCCGACAGCGAGCGCGGGGTGCGGCCTTCATTGCGGAGGGCCGTCTTCGACTCCGACCCGGGCGACCATGACTTCCCACACACGGTTGACGAACCGCTGACCCCGTGAGTCCGAAGCGGGTCGCCATCATCGCCGGGATCTCGGCGGTTGTTTACATCGGTGTTGCCGTCTTCGTCTTCAACAACTTCGAGCTGCCGCCGATGAGCACTTTCGCCTGGGCCATGGTTTCCGCGGCGGCGGTGGCCCAAATCAGCGCAAAATGGTTCTTCGGCCTGCTCTTCAAGGAATCCGTAGAGGAGGCGGGCGGGTCGCTCCGTGCTTTCAGTGCTTTCAAGGGAGCGCTGGTCGGAGCCGGGGTCGCACGGCTCATACCCGCAGGGGGGGCTATTACCCCCGTCGCCATGGCTTGGACCGTCCGTGACGAAGAGAAGGGCACCACCGGTGCCGCGATCCGGACAGTCCTTCTCAACTACGCCGCTCTTCTGGTACTGACCGGGGTTGGCCTCCTGATCGCCCGCCCCAAGGAGAGCGCTCAGATCCTTTCTGTCAGCCTTGTGGTGCTGGCGCCGTTCGTGCTCGTTGCAGGCCTGTTACTGATGTTCGGGTCGGGGAAGCTGGGATCCCTCAAGCGATTCTTCCCCCAGGCGATTCGAAAGCGCCTCGACGCGTCGATGATCGACCATCTCCCCGACCTGGAGTCCCAGGTCTACATCTGGGCAAGGATCATCCTCGAGGCCGCAGCTCTGGGACTGGTCATGCACGCCTTCGGGATCGACGTCGGCGTCTTCCAGGTGGCTGCCGCGTTTGGCATCTCATCACTTGCCGGAGGGCTCCCCGGCACCCCGGGCGGCCTGGTGGTCACGGAGGGCAGCCTGGTGTTCATGCTTACCGCATACGGCTTTCCAGCCTCAACCACATTGGCGCCGGTGTTGGTGTTCAGGATCGTCTCCTACTGGCTACCGGCCGCGCTCAGCCTCCTCGCCGGAGGCTCGATCTTCCTCCAGTCTCCCGAGGCCAAAGAGGCCGCCGCCGAAGCAACCTGAGCAACCGGTTAGCCTCGTTCCATGGCCGACACAGTTACCTTCGATCTCTTGAATCAGGACGGCGAGCGGGTGTCGTCTAGCGATTTTGCCGGCCGACGTCTCGTCATGTTCTTCTACCCGGCGGCGATGACCCCGGGATGCACGCTCGAATCGTGTGACTTCAGGGACAGCTACCAGGAGTTCACGGCCGCCGGCTATGACATCGTCGGGGTCAGCCCCGACAAGCCCTCACGAAATGCGAAGTTTCGGGAGAAGGAAGGCCTCAACTTCGATCTTCTCTCGGATGAGGACCACGCCCTTGCCGACGAGCTGGGTGCCTGGGGCGAGAAGAATCTGTACGGCAAAACCAGTGAGGGCCTGATCCGCTCGACCTTCGTCATCGGGCCCGACGGCGCCATCGAAAAGGCCTACCGCAACATCAAGGCGACCGGCCACGTGGCGAGGGTGAAGGCGGACCTCCTCGGCTGACCTGCATTCCTAAGGAAGGGCGTCACCAATGTGTGACGCCGCGCATTCAGTTGGCCCGTACTGCCCTCAGGTCCCGATTTCGATCCCGGCCATTTCCTCGAGCGCCTTGACCAGGGCGTGGTTGCCCTCTTGACCCAGGCCTCGGGTCTGCAGGGCCCTGTAAAGCTGGAAGACGAGGGCGGCGCCCGGGAGAGGGACGCCCAGCTCATCGGCGGTATCGAGAACCAGCCGCAGGTCCTTCTGCTGGAGGTCGATAGTGAACCCGGGACGCCAGTCACGGGCGACCATCTGCGGGCCACGATTGCTGAGCATCCACGAACCCGCGGCACCACCTTCGACCGCCGCAATGGCAGTCGCCAGGTCGATGCCGGCGGCCTGACCGAGCAGGAGGGCCTCCGAGACCGCGAGCTCGTTCAACACCACCAGGATCTGGTTCATCAGCTTCACCATCTGACCTGCACCGGCTTGGGCCCCTACGTGCACGATCGACTTCGAATAGGTCTCGAGATACGGGCGCACCGTTTCCAGGGCCTCCGCGGGCCCACCGACCATGATCGCCAGGGTGCCGTTGACCGCACCTTCTGAGCCACCCGAGACCGGGGCGTCGAGCCAAACCACCCCTTTGTGCTCGGCTCGGGTGGCGAAATCCTTGGTGGCACTGGGTGAGATCGTCGAGTGGTCGACGATGATCGCCCCTTCACGCAATCCCTGAAATGCGCCTGATTCGCCGAAAATGACTTCCTCGACCGCCGAAGTGTTGGAGACCGAGATCAACACGATGTCGCTTTGCTCACCGAGGTCCTGAGGGCTGGTTGCGACGTCACAGAC
>DATDJH010000052.1:0-3119 GCA_036520635.1 Acidimicrobiia bacterium | reverse complement strand
TCATCGTGGGGCCCGGGCCCGGTTCCTCTCCCCTCCCCCACCCACCGGCCCGGGTCCCACGACCTTTCTGACCGATCAAAAGTAGAATTCGCCGCGATCCGACATGGACCGCTTCAATCTCTTCCTTTCGATTCGCTGGATAGCAACCGTTCTCGCAGTCCTGCTCGTGATTCATCTGATCGCAGTGTGGATGGAGCGAAGAGGCTGGATCTACTACCGAAAGACCGGGCGCCGCAGTTACGGCGTCGCAGTCTCCAACGCCATGGCCGAATTCGACGCGGTGCTCAATCCGGCGTCAGAGCATCGGGTTATCGAGGAGCGTCACCATGAGGCCATGAGGTACGTGATCGATATCTCCGACGTCGAGGACGACCCGATCGACTGACAACCCCCAAGGTGCCCGGGGTGGGATTTGAACCCACACGAGCCGATTCGGCTCAAGGGGGTTTAAGCCCCTCGCGTCTGCATTCCGCCACCCGGGCTCGGGCAATTGGTCAGGGTAAAGCCAACAGGGCCGTGGCGACACCATCGAGGGTGTCGTGCTCGGAGACCAGGGCGTGGTCGGCACCGAGTGCATCCATGACCCCTTCCGCCACCAGGATCCCTCCCAGGATGACCGGAGCCCGCTTCGGGTCGAGACCGGGAAGGTCAGCGGTCTCCTCGACGGTGAGCAGCCCCATGACATCGATGATCCTCCCCACCTCCACTCTGCTCACTTCGCGATGGTGAACTGACGTCCCAAGGGGCAGTGCCCTGGCCACCGAGGCCAGGCTGGTCCAACTCCCGGCGACACCGATCAATGTCGTGAACTCGATCGCTGGCACTTGGGAGAACAGCTCCTTAATCAGGGCACGCGCCTCGACGATCTCCTCGCGGGAAGCCGGACGATAAGGGACCGCCCGCTCGGTGATCCGCACCGAGCCGATGTCGATGGAAATCCCACTCGTCTCGGTCACGAACTCGGTGCTCCCGCCCCCGATGTCGGACACCACAACCGGACCCGGACCGCCGAAGTCTTGAACCGCCCCCTGATAGGCGTATCGGGCTTCCTCCTCACCCGAGATCAATGTGGGGCGGATATCGATCATCTCCTCGACACGATCGAAGAACGACTCCCGGTTGTCTGCGTCCCTCGATGCCGAAGTGGCGATCGCCTTGCGGACTTCGACACCTGCCTCATCCATCAGCCTGCCATAGCGATTCATCACCACCAGGGTCTCGACAATCCGCGACTCGGAGAGGACCCCGGTGCTGTCCACCCCGGTGCCCAGGCCGGTGACCGCCTCGAGCCGCACTTCGCGCACACCACCGGTGATCAAGAGGCGAATCGAGTTGGTCCCGATGTCGACCACCCCGACGTTCATGGCATTGCCACCCACGCCGGATTCATGGCACCGTCAGCGACGCATGGGATCTGACAATCGAGGGGCTCGATCCAGGAGGCGACCAACTCGCCGACCGGGTTGGAATCACCGGAACGGGTGTGGGCATAGTGCGCATGCAGGCATTTCACCCCAACGGTGCTTCCTCCCACCCCGCCGCTCGGAACCGGAGACGCCCCCTCCGGGACCATTGCATCCCGCTTGGTTGCGTAAGAGGCGTGCGCCTCGTCGAGGCGGCGGCCGAACTCAGGATCGGCCGCAGCCTTCTGTTCCATTCGCTTCACGCCGCCCGAGCCCTCAAGACGACCGATCCGGGTGGTGGCTAGCGGGCAGGTCAGCCAATAGAGCGTGGGAAAGGGTGTTCCGTCGTCGAGGATCGGGGGCACTTCGACGACCACGGGGAGATCGAGGTGACACCGGGACACGGCCTTGGAGTCAGCGCGCAGCGGACGCCCGATCTGGGTCTCGATGACCTCGCGGTCATCCAAACGGCTCATCCTGATGAATGTATATCTTCGCCGGTAATGAAGTCCCAGACTCGGTCGACCCAGGTCTTGTCCGGGGGCGGTGGAATATCGGAAACCGTGGTCTTCTCGGTCTCGGCGCCTGGAGGATCGAGCACGACATAAGCGGTCTCGCCTTCGCGCACGTATCCCAACTTGTCCCGGGCCAGCCGTTCGATCTCCTCGGGTGTGCTCAGTGCCTCGACATCGGCGGACAGCACCTCGTTCTGGGCCTCGAGAGAAGCCAATTGCTCATGGGCGGCCTGCACCTGGCGCCGCGAATCGAGAATCTGGCGGTAGGGGACCACCTGAGTGAGAAAGGCGGCGCCCATCAAGATGAACAGAAGAGTCACCAACGCCACCCCGGAGCGGCTGCGCATCTTCATCGCGGCCGTCGGAAGGTAGACCAGCCCGCATACCTGGCCTCTGACCCGAGACCCTCCTCGATGCGAAGCAACTGGTTGTACTTGGCGGTGCGCTCACCCCTTGCAGGGGCTCCGGACTTGATC
This sequence comes from Acidimicrobiia bacterium, assembly GCA_036520635.1. GTDB lineage: Bacteria > Actinomycetota > Acidimicrobiia > Spongiisociales > ZC4RG35 > JALYNX01. Next base: position 725 of record DATDJH010000052.1, on the reverse strand, counting down.
TGGCCGGCGTTGGTTGCCACCGCGAGATGCGAGATATAGCTGTCCTCGGTCTCGCCGGAGCGATGGCTCACCATCATCCCGTAGGAGGCAGTCCTCGCGGTCGCCATGGTGTGCAGTGTCTCGGAGACCGAGCCGATCTGATTCACCTTGATCAGGATGGCGTTCGCCGCTCCTTCGGCGATGCCTCTCCGCAGGAAGTCCTCATTGGTGACGAACAGGTCGTCGCCCACAAGTTGCACCCGTCGGCCGATCTGGTTGGTCAGCTCCTTCCAACCGTCCCAGTCGTCCTCAGCCATCCCATCTTCGACCGACACCAGCGGATAGCGATCAACGAGATCGACCAGGTAGGCCACCATGTCCTCGGAGGAGAGGTTGCGGCCGTCCAGCTCGTAGAAGCCGGATCTGTGAATCTCGGTGGCGGCAACGTCCATGGCGAGTGCGATCTCGTCGCCCAGCTTGTAGCCGGCGACATCGATCGCCTCCACCAGCAACTCGAGTGCCGACTCGTTGGTAGGGAGGTCGGGAGCAAACCCGCCTTCGTCGCCGACGTTGGTGCCAAGACCCCGTCCGCCGATCACCTTCTTCAAAGACTGATAGACCTCGGTCCCGGCTCGTAGCGCCTCGGAGAAGGAGGGGAGGCCGCCGGGGACGATCATGAACTCCTGGATGTCGACCGAGTTTGCGGCATGGGCCCCGCCGTTGAGGACGTTGAGACAGGGGACGGG
>DATDJH010000051.1:0-2479 GCA_036520635.1 Acidimicrobiia bacterium | reverse complement strand
CTGGGTGACGGCGGAGTACGCCATGTTGCCCGGGGCATCGCCAGAGCGTGTGCGCCGTGATCACGTCTCGGGTGGCCGGGCCCAGGAAATCTCGCGTCTGATCGGGCGATCGCTGCGTGCCGCCGTCGATCTCAAGGCCTTTGGCGAGGGGATGGCCAGAGTCGATTGCGACGTGATCGAGGCAGACGGTGGGACCCGAACCGCTGCGATCACAGGCGCGTGGGTGGCATTGCATCAGGCTTTCGAGGATGCGGTGGAGCGAGGGGTCATCGCTCGAAATCCAATCATCGATGAAGTCGCTGCGATCTCGGTGGGAATCGTCGAGGGGGAGGCGAAGCTAGACCTCGAATACGAAAGCGATTCTGCCGCTGAGGTGGATCTAAACGTTGTCATGTCGGGGCGTGGGCTGCTCGTCGAAGTCCAGGGCACGGCGGAACGTGCCCCTTTCAGTCGAAGCGATCTCGATGGCTTGCTGGATCTCGCCACCAAGGGGATCGTTGAGCTGCATGCTCTTCAGCGGGAGGCGGTTGCAGGGTGATCCCGAGGCTGGTCGTCGCCTCCAAGAATCCGGACAAGATCACCGAGATCGAATACGTCATCGGGCCCTTGGGGATCGCTGACGAGATCGTTCGTGGTTTGGACTGGCCGGACGTCGAGGAGACGGGGGCCACGCTCGAGGACAATGCCCTGCTCAAGGCGAGAGAGGTCATGGTCGCTGTGGGCCTGCCAGCGTTGGCAGACGACACCGGTCTGGAAGTCCTTGCACTAGGTGGTCGCCCCGGTGTGAACACCGCCCGGTTCGCCGGGCTCAAGGCGAGCTACTCGGACAACGTTGTCCAATTGCTCGAGGAAATGAAAGAAGTCCTTGATCGCCGAGCCCGCTTCCGCACAGTTGTTGCCCTTGTCTTCCCCGATGGGACCGAGGTCGTGGCCGAAGGGGCGGTCGACGGGGTCATAACCGACCAAAGGCGAGGCGAGCATGGGTTTGGTTACGACCCGGTGTTCGAGGTGGCGGGTCAAACACTTGCCGAGATGTCTTTGGGCGAGAAGAACGGCCTCTCGCATCGGGCTCGGGCCCTGAGGGCGTTGGCGGCGGAACTTGGATTGTGAGACGGCTCCCCAAGGTCGTGATCGTCGGAGCGGGGTTTGGAGGGCTGAATGCTGCGAAGGCTCTCAAGGGCGTGGGGGTCGAGGTCACCATCATCGACCGCCGAAACTTCCACCTTTTCCAACCACTTCTCTATCAGGTGGCCGCCGCAGCGCTCAACCCAAGCGACATCGCATATCCCATACGGTCCATCTTCCGGAACCAGCCAAATGTCACGGCGATCCTCCTCGCCGAGGTGACTTCCATTGATCTCGATCGAAAAGTCGTTCGCCTCGATGACGGCGCCGACGTCGCCTATGAGTACCTGATCATTGGCGCTGGAGCCACCCACTCCTATTTCGGGAAGGACGAGTGGGCGGCATTCGCTCCAGGTCTGAAGACCATTGAGGACGCCCTCCACATCCGGGGACGGATCCTTGCCGCGTTCGAGGCCGCGGAGCGGGAGCCGGAGTCAGCCGAGAGGCTGCTCACATTCGTGGTGGTTGGTGGTGGCCCCACCGGGGTCGAGCTGGCTGGAGCGCTGATCGAGATCGCAGTCCACTCCATGGAGCGGGAGTTCCATGCGATCGATCCCGGGTCGGCCCGTGTGATCCTCGTGGAGGGTGCGGAGCGGGTGTTGCCTGTCTATCCCGAGCCACTCTCGGAGAGCGCTCGACGTCAACTGGAGAGCTTGGGTGTGGAAGTTCGTGTGGGGACCACTGTCGATCTCGTCGACGACTCCGGCGTGACCCTGGTCGACGGTGAGAGGATCGAGGCGGCGAATGTGTTGTGGGCTGCCGGGGTGAAGGCATCCCCTCTGGGGGCAGGCCTTGGGGCCGAGAAGGACCGGTCGGGGAGAGTGCTGGTGGAATCGGATCTTTCGCTGCCGGGCCATCGAGAAGTCTTTGTGGTGGGAGACCTGGCCGTAGTTCCGGAAGTGCCTGGGGTGGCGCCGGCGGCGATGCAGATGGGACGTCATGCGGCTCGAGGAATCCGGGCGGATTTGGCGGGGGAGCCTCGGAGCGGATTCCGATACCGAAACAAGGGGTCCCTGGCGACCATCGGGCGGGCGAGAGGAGTGGCCCACTTCCCACGGATCGACTTTTCCGGGTTTCCAGCATGGTTCGCCTGGTTGGCGATCCACATCTTCTATCTGATCGGCTTCAGGAACCGGATTCTGGTATTGCTCTCCTGGGCCTGGAGCTACCTGACCTTTCGCCGAGGGGCCCGGATCATCACCGAGGTGCCACCGACACCAGGTGTGAGCGACCCGTAGGGGGTCAGTGCGGGCGAGAGGATTTGAACCTCCACGGACTTTCGTCCACTGGGACCTAAACCCAGCGCGTCTGCCAAGTTCCGCCACACCCGCGTGGTGCCTCATGATGGTAGGAA
>DATDJH010000050.1:0-3368 GCA_036520635.1 Acidimicrobiia bacterium | reverse complement strand
TTCATGTTGCGAACCAGGAATTGGCCTAGCCCACTTGCGGCCGCTCCCAACGCTGCGAATACCAGCGTGAACCCGGCTATGAACTGGAGGATCACCCCGGTCAGGCGGCGGGTCGAGACGTCGCCTGCCTCGATCTGTGCTGCGGAATAGCCGGACATCATCGAGAGGTAACCCGGGAGTAGCGGGAGGACACAGGGCGACACGAAGGAGATGACCCCAGCCCCGAACGCGACCAGGCACTGAACAAGGAATGTGGACGACCCGATGTTCTCGAACACTCCCGCGATGTTCCCACGCCCATCCTCCCTACGCTCGCACCGTGCCCGCATGGACCCGTCGCCTTCTGGAGCCCCTCCTGCCGGTTGGCCGCTTTGGAAAGGCCGATCGCCGAATCGTCCTCATCATGTGGACCGCAGGACTGGTCCAGGGCTTCGCCCAGGCCCAGGCCGCCAACACCCTGCCCTTCACCCGAGCTGGGCTCGGACTGACCGAAGGGCAGATGAGCCTCCTCCTCGGCCTGGCACGCCTCGCCGCCTTTGCCGCCCTCCCCCTCGGCTGGCTCGGTGATCATCGGGGCCGGCGACGACCCCTGATCCTCGCCATGACGCTGATAGTCGTCGGGGGGACCCTGGGCGGGCTGGTCTTCGAGGCGTGGCAGTTCGGAGTGGCCCAGGCTGTCCTCCGCACTGGAACCGCAGCGATGTCCGGGCTCGCCGTCGTCCTTCTCGCCGAGCAGGTGAGCGTCTCGATTCGCGCCTATTCGATCGCCTTCTACGGAGCGGCCGTCTCGTTCGGAAGCGGTCTTGCCCTGATCACACTTCCACTCGCAGATGGCGGGGGTCAGAGCTGGCGAATCCCCCACCTCCTGATCGGGGTCGGTGCGCTCGTCATTCCGTTCTTGATTCGCAACGTTCCCGAAAGCCGGGTCTTTACCGAGAACCGCGAGACCGACGGGCACTGGCGTGACCTGGCCACCGGACCTTGGGCCCGACGGTTCTGGGTGGTGGCGATGGTTGGATTTCTGGCCTCAGCCTTCTCCGCGGTCGGGATCGCCTTCTCCACGGAGCGCATGATCGAACAGGTGGGGCTGAGCACCGGAGACACCGTCTTGATCCTCTTGCTCGGTGGGACGTTGGGGGGTCTCGGCTTCTTCGTCGGCGGGCACCTCGCTGACGCCTGGGGCCGTCGCACGACGACAGTCCTCAGTCTCCTGATGGCTCTGGGGGGTGGCCTGCTCCTCTATTGGACGGTGTCGGTTCCGCTGATCGTGCTTGCCGTGATGGTCTCCTCGTTCGGGACGTTTGCCTTTGTCCCCGCCGGTGGCAGCCACCGCGCCGAGTTGTTCCCGACCGGGCTCCGGGCCAGCGCCACCACCGCCTCAGCGGACTTTGGGCTGGCTGGTTCGGCGCTAGGTCTCATCCTCGGCGTGTTCACCATCGACAGGTTCGGGGTGTCGGAGACAGTCACGGTTCTCGGGATCGGCATGGCGATCGCCGCAGTGCTCACCCTCTTCCTCCCCGAGACCCGGGGTCAGGACCTGACCGCCACCACGGACACCGCCCTCCGGTAGGCGAATACGAACACCAGCGAGCGGGCGACCAGCATCGCCGCGATCGCCCACCAGATCCCGTTCAGGGTGTCACCCATCGGAGTCAGCGTGATCAAACCAATCGCGAGCACCGCTCCGGTCGCGGTCGAGGCGACGATCGACCAGAGGGCGAGGAGCCCGAAGAAGATGCCGTCGGCCACGAACAGTGGAGCGGCTACTGGCATCATCCACGCCACCACCGGAATCGTCGCAACCACCAGGGCCGCCACCTGAGCAGAGCCGACCAAAGGTCCGAGCAACGGCGCTCCAACCAGGAGCGCGCCGGTCATGACCACTCCCACCGCGGCGCCCCAGAAGAGAAGTCGACGGCTGACTTCCTCAACTCCCTGCCGGTCACCGGAGCCGGCGGACGTTCCCACCATCGCCTGGCCGGCTATCGCAAGGGAGTCGGCGATCATCGCCGCGATCAGCCACACCTGAAGCACGACCTGATGGGCGGCGATCGACTCGGCACCGATCCTGGTGGCCGCCGAGGCCGCGACCACGAAGGCAAGCAGGAGGACCCCGGTGCGGAGCGTGATCAGGGCACCGCTCTTCCCCAGCGCAAGCAGGGTGGGCACCGACTCGCGGAAGCGTCGTGGTCGATCGGCTAGACGGCGTTTCCGGATCAGACGAAGAAACCAAACCGCCCCTACCACCTGGGCGATCACGGTGGCCATCGCCGCTCCCTCGACCCCGAGCGACAGGGCAAAGATGAAGATGGGAGCAAGGACGAGATTGATGCCGTTCACGCCGGCAGCCACGATCAAGGGCGTGCGGGTGTCCTGATGACCACGGAAGGCACCGTGGCCGGCGACCACGATCAACACCGCAGGCGCGGCGATGACGCGGATTCGGAGGTAGGCCAGGGCGGGGCCGGTGACTTCTCCGGTGGCGCCCATCAACCCGACGATCCAAGGCGCCAACAGCTCGATGAGGATCGTGGCGGCCACACCCAGGATCACCGCCAACAACAGGGCATCGCCCACCCATCGCCTGGCTATGGCGCGGTCGCCCCTCCCCAAGGCTTGGGCAACCAAGGGGGTCGTCGCATAGGCCAGGAAGTTGAAGCCGAAGAAGGCGAATCCGAGGATCGCGGTGTCGACGCCAAGGGCTGCCAGTTCGGGGACACCCAGCCGCGCTACGAAGGCGGTGTCCACCAACGTGAGCAGCGGATCGATGGCGAGCGCCCCCAATGCGGGGATCGCCAGCCGGAAGATGGACCGATCCAGCTCCCGGGTGATCACCGAGCGGCCTTGGCGGCCACCGCGATCCGATCCGGCCACTCACATAACGAGAACAGCTCGCACTGGCCACAGAGCGGGCGACGGGCATCACAAACGTCACGCCCAAATTGGATGATCCGCATCGAGAGCCCAGACCAGGTCTCGGTGGGAAATAGGGCCTTGAGATCCGGCTCGATCTTCTTGGGGTCGGACTCCGCGGTCAGGCCCAGACGCCTGCTGACCCGTTTGACGTGGGTATCGACCGCGATCGCCGGGACATCCCACACCTCGGCAAGGACCACGCTGGCCGTCTTCCTGCCCACCCCCGGGAGCTTCACCAACTCGTCGAGTGTCTCCGGGACCTCGCCGCCAAACATCTCTTCGATGCCCTGGGCCAGGCGGATGATGGACTTCGTCTTCTGGCGATAGAAGCCCGTCGAGTAGACGATCTGCTCCACGTCCTCGGGATTCGCCTCGGCCAGGTCCGCCGTTGTCGGATAGCGCTCGAAGAGAACCGGCGCCACCTTGTTGACGTTGTCGTCAGTGGTCTGTGC
>DATDJH010000049.1:0-5615 GCA_036520635.1 Acidimicrobiia bacterium | reverse complement strand
ACAAGTAGCCAAATTCTCTTTTTCATACTTCTCCTAGGGTTGTGGGCCGAGGCTCCCGCCTGAGGCCCGCTAGTACATTACCGACGTGGGTTTCTCCAATGAGCCGCCGGAAGACGTATGTCTTTCGGTCGAGCACGTCTGGAAGGTTTTCGGGGCTCATCCCGAACGGGCGATCGAGCTCGCTGAGGGTGGAGCTTCCCGGGCCGAAGTCCGGGAAGCCACCGAGTGCACCATCGGGGTTCGCGACGTCTCATTCAACGTGGGCCGAGGCGAGACCTTCGTTGTCATGGGGCTCTCCGGGTCGGGCAAGTCCACTCTGATTCGCTGCGTTGCCCGTCTCAACGACGTCACCAGAGGCCAGGTCTACCTCGACGGCGAGGAGCTGACCGCGATGAGTGACGGCCAATTGCGCGAGGTCCGCCGCCACAAGATGTCGATGGTCTTTCAGCACTTCGGCCTGTTCCCACATCGTCGGGTCATCGACAATGCCGCCTATGGCCTGGAGGTCCAGGGCGTCGAGAAGGCCGAGCGTTACGAGCGAGCAATGAAGGTTCTCGACGTGGTGGGGCTCAAGGGATGTGAGAACTACTTCCCACAAGAACTATCCGGTGGGATGCAACAACGGGTGGGGCTGGCGCGGGCCTTGACCGTGGATCCCGAGATCCTGTTCTTCGATGAGCCGTTCTCGGCACTCGACCCGCTGATCCGACGCGACATGCAGGACGAGCTGATCCGACTCCAGGAGACGCTGCAGCGGACCATCGTGTTCATCACCCACGACTTCGCCGAGGCGATCAAGCTCGGGGATCGGATCGCAATCATGAAGGACGGTGCCTTCGATCAGGTGGGGACCGCTTACGAGCTGATAACCCATCCGGCGACGGAGTACGTCCAGGAATTCACCAAGGAAATTCCCAAGGCCAAGGTGCTCACGGCAGGTGCGGTGATGAAGCCTGGAACCGGAGCACCCAACGGAAAGACGGTCAGTCTCGACGACACCATCGAGACCGTGCTCCCCGCACTCCTCCACGACTCGGAGGAGATCTCGGTAGAGGATGAAGAAGGCAATCTCGTCGGAGTAGTCGATCGAGATGCGGTGGCGAACGCACTCGAGTCATGACCGGGATCCTCCAACCCTGGAAGTCCTCGGACATGATCTTGACGGACGGCCGCCCAGGCCGATTCCGCATTCCATCGGTATGGATCGGTCTCGTTGTCGGCGTTGTCCTGCTGCAATGGTTGGCTCGGTCGGACACGTTTCCCGCCCTTTGGGACACCGTCTTCTCGGACCCGATCGACCAATTCCGCGACTGGGCTCAAGCCAATCGCCAGATTCATCCGATTTTCACCGCATTCTTCATCCCTGTATCCACTTCCATCGAATGGGGACTGACCACCATCGAGTCATTTCTGCTGTGGCTCCCATGGTTCGTGTTGCCCCTGTCCGTTTTCCTGGTGATCTTCCGGTCCGGTGACCTGAAGACAGCGATCATCGCCACGCTGGCGATGATCTATCCCGGCTTGATCGGCCTCTGGGAGCCCACGATGCAGACCCTCTCCCTGATGACGATCGCGGTGCTGATCAGCCTCGCGATCGGCATCCCCCTCGGGGTTTGGGCCGCTCGCTCTTCACGCGTGGAGCGCCTCATCCGGCCATTCCTCGACGCGATGCAGACCATCCCGGCGCCCGTCTACTTCATCCCGATCGTTCTCTTCTTCGGGATTCGCAGGGTGCCGGCCACCATTGCCACCATCATCTACGCCCTGCCCCCAGCGGTCCGGCTGACAACACTCGGGCTTCAAGGGGTGCCCCGGCAGTCGGTGGAGGCGGCGGAGATGTTCGGATCCACCAGACGGCAGACCCTGTTCAAGGTGCAGCTGCCGATGGCGATGCCCTCGATCATGACCGGGATCAACCAGACGATCATGATGGCGCTGGGGATCGTGGTCATCGCCAGCCTGGTCGGAGCCGGCGGGCTGGGCCAAGAGGTACTCGACGGCCTTACCAAACGATCCACGGGACGTGCCTTGGCCGCGGGCCTGGGGATCGTTGCCGTGGCGATCGTGCTCGACCGGGTCAGCCGCTCCTTTGCCTTCGCCGATCGCACCCGACCGGCATCCCGCCGTTACGTCACCATGTCCCTGGCGGCGGTCGCCGGAGCCATCGTCGTTGGTCGGGTCTTCGGTTGGGTCGAGTTTCCTGCGATTTGGGACGTCAGGCTCTTTGACCCAATCGACGACTTCGTGCTCTGGGGGCGGGACAACCTCTCCTTCATCACTCGCCCTGTCAATGACTTCATCGTCGCCGGCTTGATGATCCCGGTTCGTGACTTCCTGGTGGACACTGTTGCCTGGCCGGTGCTGATCTTCGTCACCGCCTACCTCTGCTGGAGGTTGAAGGGGGTCGGGCTGGCGGTTTTCGCCGGGTTGGCGCTGCTCTATGTCGGCCTGATCGGGATGTGGGAGCTCTCTTTGCAGACCCTGACCCAGGTCGTGGCCGGGGTCATCATCTCGGTGGCGATCGCGATCCCGGTTGGGATCTGGGCGGGGCGAAACCCCCGGGTCGATGCCATCTTGAGCCCGATCCTCGACGCCCTCCAAACCATCCCCTCGTTCGTGTTCATCATCCCGGTGGTGCTGCTGTTCACGCTGGGCCAGGTCCCGGGGATCATCGCCGCGGTCCTCTACGCCATCGTCCCCGGGATCCGGATCACCGCCCTTGGCATTCGGGAAGTGCCCGAGGAAAGCGTGGAAGCCTCACAGACGTTCGGGGCCACCCCGCGACAGACGATGTTCGGGGTCAGGATCCCCCTCGCCGCCCCAACGATCATGGCAGCGGTCAACCAGGTCATCATGATGGTCCTCGCCATGGTGATCATCGCTGGGCTGGTCGGGGGCGGGGCGTTGGGATTCGAGACCGTGCGGGTCGTCACCCGGAACCTGACCGGGCTCGGATTCGAGGTCGCCTTCGCCATCACCGTCATGGCGATCATCCTCGACCGTCTAACCCAGGCGTGGGCCGCCCGACTTCAGCCGCCGGTGGCGGCGCACTGACCCGGTACCGCTAGCGTCAGAGCCATGGCAATGATTGAACAAAGGCTCTACATCGGTGGCGAATTTCAGGACGCGACCTCGGGCGAGACCTTCAACACCATCAACCCTGCCACCGGTGAAGTGATCACCTCGGTCCAGCATGCCGGGCCGTCCGACGTCGACCGCGCTGTTGCCTCCGCTCGGGAAGGATTCCTGATCTGGCGGGGGATGAGCGGGGCGGCGAGAGGCAGGATCCTCAACAAGGCCGCAGGGCTGCTTCGGGAATACAACGAGGATCTGGCTCGTCTCGAGGTGTTGGACACCGGTAAGCCGATTCAGGAGGCGATCGCAGTCGACATCCTCTCCGGCGCCGACGCCGTCGAGTATTACGCCGGGATCGCGGCCTCGATCCATGGTGAGACCTTTGATCTCGGCAGCGCTTGGGCCTACACCCGTCGCGAGCCTCTCGGGGTCTGTGCGGGGATCGGGGCCTGGAACTACCCGATTCAGATCGCTTGTTGGAAGTCGGCGCCCGCGTTGGCCTGCGGCAACTCGATGGTGTTCAAGCCGGCAGAGCTGACACCATTGACCGCGCTCCGACTAGCCGAGATCTACACCGAAGCCGGCCTCCCCGATGGGGTGTTCAACGTGGTCCAGGGTGATCACCGTACCGGAGAGGCATTGGTGGCCCATCCCGGCGTCGCCAAGGTCTCACTCACCGGCGAGGTGGGGACCGGCAAGATCGTGATGGCCAATGCCGCAGCCACCCTGAAGCATGTGACCCTCGAGTTGGGGGGCAAGAGCCCGCTGATCATCTTTGACGACGCCGACCTCGACAACGCGGTCTCGGCTGCTCTGATGGCCAACTTCTACACCCAGGGTGAAATCTGCTCCAACGGGACCCGGGTCTACCTCCATGAGGAGATCCACGACGAGTTTCTAGAGCGGCTGATCACCAGGACCTCGAAGATGAAGATCGGTGACCCGATGGATCCAGACACCCATGTCGGGGCGCTGATCTCGCAGGATCATCTGGACAAGGTCCTTTGGTACATCGAGGCCGGCAAGTCGGCCGGGGCACGACTGGTCATCGGCGGCGCTCGTCCATCTGATCCGTCGCTGGCAAATGGGTACTTCGTTGAGCCGACGGTGTTCGACGCATGCACTGATGACATGTCGATCGTCCAGGAAGAGATCTTCGGGCCGGTGATGGCAGTGCTCAGCTTCCGGGACGAAGACGATGTGATCGCGCGGGCCAACGACACGCCCTATGGATTGGCGGCCGGGGTCTTCACCAAGGACGTGCAGCGGGCCCACCGCGTGGTCGCCCGTCTCGAGGCGGGCACCACCTGGATCAACAACTACAACATCACTCCGATCGAGATGCCCTTCGGCGGCTACAAGCAGTCAGGCATCGGTCGGGAGAACAGCCTCGTCACCATCAACCACTACACCCAGGTGAAAAGCGTGTACGTGGAGATGGGCGACGTCGAGGCTCCTTACTAATCCGAGTGCTGAGCGAGAGGTGAACACAAATGAGTGAAGGCTTCCTGGCGGGCAAGACCGCCATGGTGACGGGCGGGGCATCCGGGATGGGGCTGGCGATGGCTCAGGCTTTCGCCTCGGAGGGCGCCAATGTCAGCATCGGCTCGCTGCTCGCCGGTGGTTCCAAAGCGGACGGGGAAGTCGTCCACATGCCGGGTCAGGAGCAGATGGACCACGCCCTCTCGGTCATCGAGGTGGAAGGGGTGGAGTCACTAGGCGTGAACCTCGACGTGACCTCTGACGACTCAGTTGAAGCGTTCTATCAGGCGACCGTCGACCGGTTCGGCCAGGTCGACATCCTGGCCAATGCGGCCGGGATCACTGCCGAACAGACAATCGTCGGGCACTCCGATGCCCTGTGGGCCAAGGTCATTGACGTCAACCTCACCGGCACCTACCGCGCCATCAAGCGCGCCCTCCCCGGGATGATCGAGCGCAAGTGGGGCCGGATCATCAACATCGCTTCGACCGCAGCTTCGGTGGGTGCGGTCACCTCCGGCGCCTACTGCGCGTCGAAGGCGGGGGTGGTCGGGCTCACCAAGTGCGTGGCGCTGGAAGGTGCTCCGCATGGTGTCACCTGCAATGCGATCAGCCCGACCTGGGTCGACACCTCGTTCGGCAGGGAGTGGATGTCGGATATCGCCGAGAAACAAGAGCATCGATCCGGCGCCGAGTACATCGCAGATGTGGAGAAGACCAACCCTCAGGGGCGGCTGATCTCACCCACCGAGATCGGGGCGCTGGCCCTTTTCCTATGCAGCGCCGGCGCCAACGGGATCACGATGGAGGACCTCAGGGTTTCAGCCGGCTCCCTCTGGTAGGCCCCATTTCTCCCTCAGTGAACGGAGTGAGCGTTGGGGGGAGTACCGCCGGAGGCGGGGAGGGGGGCGTTATTCGCCGCGGCGCCGTTTGACCTCGGCCACCACGGCTTCCAGCACCGGGTGGAGGTCGCCGATCACCGCGTAGTTGGCCTTGGTGACCATCGGGGCCTCCGGATCGTTGTTGATCGCCAGCACGTTTTTCGAAGCCATCATCCC
>DATDJH010000048.1:0-2406 GCA_036520635.1 Acidimicrobiia bacterium | reverse complement strand
GGGTTCGACCCTGGCCGGATCTGATCAATAACCGACCTCCCACAGGGTCAGACCGTGAGGCGGGGCCACGGTGACCACCCGGCTCCGATCTTCGGACTCGATGATCTCGGAGATCGAATCCGCTGGGATGAATCCACGGCCAACGTCGTAGGCCAGGCCAACCAGGGATCGAACCATCTGATGGCAGAAGGCGTTGGCCTTGATCCAAAAGGTCAGCAAATCGTCTTCCTCATCCCATCGCGCCTCGTCAACGAGACGGATGTTGCTCTTGCCCTCAACGGACCGGCAGAAGGAGCTGAAGTCGTGCTCACCCGCGATCGCCTCGGCCAAGGCCCGCATTCCGGCCAAATCCAGCCGGCGTCCCACATTCCAGACCTGGTTTCGGGCGAGAGGATCGCCGGTTTCCGCCTGCGACAACTGATATCGATAACGGCGGAACGTCGCTGAGAACCGGGCGGAGAAACCGTCCTCAACACGGGTCACCTTCGAAACCGCTATCTCCGGACCAAGGATCCCATTCAAGGACCGGGCGAGTTGAGGGCCGTCGAGCTCGTGGTCGGTGTCGAAGGAGACCACCTGGCCTCGGGCATGGACACCGGCGTCCGTTCGGCCCGCCACCGCCGTGGAAGGCGATACCCCGAGGAGTGTGCGTAGAGCATCCTCGAGCTCGCCCTGGATGGTGCGCTGGCCGTCCTGTCGGGCATATCCGCGGAACCCGGTGCCGTCATAGGCCAGGTCGAGCCGATAGACAGGCATCAGAACAGAGCGCTGAGCACGGCGAACGGCACGCCCAACAAGGCCCTGATCAAAACCGCCACTGCGAACCCGATCAGAACCGACACTGCGGCATTGCGCATGCTGAGGTCCGTCGCCTCGCGGGTGCCCACCACCAGGATCACCAGATACCAGACCAGGCCGATGCCACCAGCGATTGACCCAAACACCTCCAGGATGAGCGGAAGAACCGCCAACCCCTGGATGCCCATCAAGGTCTGAGGGCGCGACGAGGCTCCGAACAGGCGATTGGCGACGAACCAGGTGGCGAATCCGAGCACCAGCCAGGAGACCACCCCGCCAAGGACGATCTGGAAGAGGTTGGCGATTGAGAACGCCCCAAGCACCCCAAGCCACAGCAGAGTGCCTACGTACCCCACCGCAGCAACGATCGAAACGAGGATTGCGGCATCCGCAGGAGCATCCCCGTCGAAAAAGGCCTCAGTAAACGCTTTGCGGTCGAGAAGGCTGGCTCGGCCGGCGCGGGAGAACATCTTGATCAAAGCGAGGCGAGGGTACCGCTTCCAAATTGCGAACCAGAGGTCCGAATATGACCGCTGCGGGACACAATTACGTGGGGATCCCGCTCAACGCCGGAGTCGCACCAACTGGACCGAGTGGTCTTCCGCCTTCTCCAGGATCAGCGATGCCCGTTCCCGGGTGGGAAGGATGTTCTCGATGAGGTTGACCTCGTTGATTCGCTCCCAAATGTCGAGAGCAACCCCTGCCGCCTCCTCGTCTGACAATCCGGCGTACCGCCGGAAATAGGCGTCGCTTTGTGTGAATGCGGTGTCGCGAAGAGTCAGGAAGCGCTCGATGTACCACTTGCGGATATGGGCGGTGTCGGCATCGACGTAGATCGAGAAGTCGAAGTAGTCGGAGACGAAGGCTCCCCCGTCACCAGCCTGCAGAACGTTGAGCCCCTCCACAATCAGGATGTCCGGCCTCATCACCACCCGCATCTCGTCGGGCACGATGTCGTACGCGATATGCGAATACACCGGCGTCTCCAGATGGTCGTCTCCGGCCTTGGCTCGAGCAACGAAGTCGACGAGTGCCCTTCGATCGAAGCTCTCGGGGAAGCCCTTTCGGTCCATCAGGCCACGCTCCTCGAGTACCCGGTTGGGATAGAGGAAGCCGTCAGTCGTAACCAGTTCGACCCTCGGGTGTTGGGGCCAGCGGGCGAGAAGCTCCTGCAACACACGTGAGGTGGTCGACTTGCCCACCGCCACCGAGCCGGCGACTCCAATGACGAACGGCACTGGTGTGGGCGGAGCCCCCAAGAAGGTATCGGTCACCGACGCGAGCTGGTGACTGCCCTGCACGCGGAGATTGAGCAGTCTGGAGAGCGGCAGATAGGTGTCCTCAACCATGTCCATGTCGAGCAGGACATTGATTCCCCGGATCTTCTCGATGTCGTCCTCGGTCAGGGTGAGCGGCGTGTTGGCCCTTAATGCAGACCACTCGGGACGAGGAAAGTCGAGATATCGAGGCTGGGTCACGAAGGTCAGGCTACCGCCGCCGGGACTTTGGCCAGCACTGCCCCCGATGATCGTGCGATAATCGAATCATGACTGAACAGGGCCCTTACCCAGAACAGAGTCAGGCCACCACCGCATTAGTGCTCGGAAT
>DATDJH010000047.1:0-7717 GCA_036520635.1 Acidimicrobiia bacterium | reverse complement strand
CAACGCCAATTCGGAGATGAAGATCGAGACCGTGAAACCCATGCCGGCGACAAGGCCGGCGCCGCCGATCGCGGTCCAGTCGACACCCTCGGGGAGGCTGCCCGCGCCCAGCCGGACGGCAATCCCCGAGGCTAAGAGAATCCCAAGCGGTTTCCCGATCACAAGGCCGACAAAGATCCCCCAGGCGACGGGGGACCCGACCGCCCCAGCCACAGCGGCGGATGACAGGGGGATTCCGGCATTGGCGAGCGCAAAGAGCGGGACGATGAGAAAGCCAGTCCACGGGTGTATTCGGTGTTCCAGCCATTCCACGACCGAGACCGATGAGCGCGCCAGACGTTGAGTCGTCAGGACGTCTTCCACTGATCCGATGTTCGACAACTCGGTCTGATCGATCAGATCCGACTTCATGCGGGGCTTGGCCGGGGCCAGCAGTCCCATGATGACTCCGGCGAGTGTGGCGTGGACTCCCGCCAGGTAAAACGTCAGCCAGAGGCAGATCCCGAGGACCAAGTAGACGGCAAGTGCATCCACCCTCTTCTGGAAGGCGAGCGTCAGGCCAATCACGGCGGCCGCCGCCAACAGCCAGGCCCAGTCGATTCCCCCGGAGTAGACGAGCCCGATGACGAGGATCGCTCCGATGTCGTCCACGATCGCCAAGGCGAGAAGAAACAGCTTCAGTGCAGGTCGGAGTCTGCTTCCGACCAGCGTTACCACCCCGACGGCCAGCGCGATGTCCGTTGCCATTGGGATCCCCCAACCGCGGATCTCAGGGTGAGCCGGGTTGAAGGCAATGAAGAGCAGTGCTGGGACGACCATGCCCCCTACCGCGGCGTAGACCGGCAGGGCCCGGCGGCTGGGGTCCCTCAGCTCCCCTTCGACAAGCTCCCGCTTGATCTCCAGTCCGACGACCAGAAAGAAGATGGCCATCAGCGCTTCGTTCACCCAGTGCCGGAGATCCATGGACAGCGCCCAAGAACCGAGTCGGATTTCGAAGGTCGTGGTCCAGAGCTGCTCGTAGCTGGACTGCCATGGGGAGTTGGCCCAAACGATGGCGATGAGCGCCGCGACGACAAGGACGATGCCTCCTGCCGACTCCGTGGCAAGGAAGTCGCGGAGTGGCTGGATCAGCTTGCGGTTGGCGCCTTCGCGATTCATGGACCCTCGCCGACCAGACTTCCCGGCACACCGCTCGTCAGTGACAGACGATAGCCATTGCCGGGTTCGGGCAGCTCGTGGGTCTGCCAGAGTCGATGTCGATGAGGTCCCTCTCACCCGTCGAACTCAAGACCGATCGACTCTTGCTCACTCCGCTAAAGGTTGAGGATGCCGCCGAGATGGTCAGCGTCCTCGCCGATCCTGACCTGTACGGGTTCACCGGTGACAGTCCTCCGAGTCTCGAAGTGTTGGAACATCGATACCGGGCTCAGGTCATCGGTCCACCGAGAAAGGGCGAGCTGTGGCACAACTGGATCCTCAGACTCGCCGGCCCGGAGACGGCCATCGGGTTCGTCCAAGCCACCGTGATCGGCGATTCCGCCGAGCTGGCATGGGTCGTGGGCACCGCCTGGCAAGGTCACGGATACGCGACCGAAGGGGCCAAAGCGATGCGCGACTGGCTCGCCGAGGTGGGCACAACCCAATTCACGGCCCACATCCATCCCGACCATGAAGTATCAGGTCGAGTCGCCACTGGCATCGGTCTTCGACGCACCGACGAGGTCGACCCTGACGGTGAGGTGATCTGGGTCAGCGCCGTCTGACTAGATGTCGAGAAGCCGAACCTCGTCGCGGACCACGGTGCCGCCAATCGACGAGTTCGCTGGGTCCCATCTGAGGCGGATCGTCGAAGGATGCCCGATCTCGTCGCCCTGATGGATCACAAGGCTTCCATTGGGTTGGCCGATTGACCGGAAGTACGAGGCGAGAGCGAATGCTCCGCTTCCGGTTGCGGGATCTTCAGGAACACCGGCCTCGTCTGCGAAGAATCGGACCTTGGCCACCCGGCCCGGGTCCTCCCAAGCCCAGACATATACGTCTCCAAGCGACGCAGGGGGTGGAACCAGCTCGGCGATCTGCCTCGGTGAGGAGAACTGAACCACCATGTAGGGGATCGGCATCAAGACCGACACCGCCACGTCACCTCCGAGGGGCGGGTCTTCGATGCTCTCCACCGGTTGGTTCCCCGCTCCTTCGATCCAGGTTTGAAAGCCCTCGAAACTGACTTTGATCTCTCCGACCTGGCACCGGATTCTTTCGATCGGGTCAGGGAGCGTCTCGTTCAGGTACCAACCGAGCCCGACCAAGGGGTGTCCGGCGAAAGGCATTTCTATGCCGGGGGTGAAGATTCGGGCAGATGGGATGTCCCCGGCGAGGTCGCAGAAAATGGTCTCCGAGAACCCGAGGTCAGTTGCGATGGCCTGCATCGTCTCTGGCGTCAACCCGTTGAGGTCGGTGACAACACCGAGATGGTTGCCACCAGCCTCCTCCCGGGTGAACACACGCAGGATCTGGCATTGGCGGGGCATGAACTGCAAGCTAGACGATCGACCTGGGGCTGCAACCGGGCGTCGCGCTCGGTATTCGAATCACCGGGTTCATATGAGGATGACCTCGGGTAGGTTCTGCTCCCGATGAGCGATTTTCACTACGAGGTCCTGACCTATCTCGACGCCTCATTCCTGGCGCTGGAGACCCGGACCAGCCACATGCACGTCGCCGGCGTCGCCCTGTTCAATTCGGCTCCGCTCAAGGGCCCGGAGGGCGGGATCGATTTCGATCGGATCAAGGCGCACATCCTCTCCAAGCTTCAGTACATCCCCCGCTATCGACAGCGTTTGGATTGGGTCCCCTACAACCGGCATCCGGTGTGGGTCGATGACGACCAGTTCGACTTCGAATACCACGTCCGCCACACCTCCCTGCCCAGGCCCGGCTCGGACGTCCAACTCAAGGCGTTGGCCGGGCGCATCGTCTCCACCCCACTCGACAGGAACAAGCCGCTCTGGGAGCTTTGGGTTGTCGAAGGGGTGGACGAGGACCGCTTCGCCATCATCGCCAAGATCCATCACTGCATGATCGACGGTCTCTCCGGAGTCGATCTCACCACGATTCTCCTCAACGTGGTCCCAACCACCGAGATAGAAGCGGCCCCGCAATGGACCCCCCGCCCGGCCCCCACGCCGAGCCAGCTCGCCGTCGCTGAGATGGCGCACGCAACACGGCGTCTCATCGACCGACTCACCAACCTCTCCGAGACAGTCCGGGACGGAAAGGATCTCGCCGACCGGACGATGGACAAGTCGGCCGCCGCCCTGTCTTCGCTTCGCTCAGGATGGCTCACCACCTCGGACCGGACTCCGCTCAATCCCGACATCGGGCCCAACCGCCGCTTCGACTGGACCGACATTCCTCTTGCCGACCTGAAGCAACTCAAGAACAAGTTGGGCGGATCGCTCAATGACGTGGTTCTCACCATCGCCGCCGGGGCGATCCGCAATTTCCTGATTAAGGAGCGTGGTTACGACGTTTCGGAGGCCGCTTTCCGTGTGATGAACCCGGTCTCGACGCGGCGGGCGGACCAGAAGGGCGCACTGGGCAATCAGGTGGCGATGTGGCTGATCGATCTCCCCATCGAGGAGCCGGACCCCTTGGCCCGTCATCAATTGATCAAAGAGCGGACCCTGAATCTCAAGAAAAGCAATCAGGCGCTGGGAGCGGCGACCTTGGTGGAAGTCAGCTCAGGGACCCCGATCACCCTGCTTTCCCTGGCAAATCGTGTGGTTGGCTCCAGAATGCGACCCTTCAACATGACGGTCACCAATATCCCCGGGCCCCAGTTCCCCATGTACCTGCTCGAAGCTGAGATGCTGGCCAACTATCCGATGGTCCCTCTCTGGGCCCAACACGGGTTGGGAATCGCCCTCTTCTCCTACAACGGGCGGATGCTGTGGGGAATCCATGCCGACTACGACACCTTCCCCGACTCCGACGTCTTCCTGAAGGCGATCCACGCCTCCTACGCCGAGCTGCGCGACCTGGAAGTGCCTACGGCGTGAATTTCCCTGATCTGGCCGACGGCCGGCCCGTCGCGTGACCCTGCTCGCAGCGCTGGCCGGCGCCCTGGCCATCTCGTTTTCGGGGATCTTCTTCGAGCTTTCCGGTGTCGATCCAGTGACCGGAGCGTTCTTCCGGCTGGCCTATGCCCTGCCGGTCTTGTTCGTGATCTGGTTCGTTTTCCGGCACCGGGACCAGCGGACGATGCAGAAGCGCCTGCTCGCTTTTGGCTCCGGCTTCCTGATGGGGGTCGACATGATCGCGTGGCACACCGCAATCGGATACATCGGCGCCGGGCTGAGCACACTCATCGCCAACTCACAGGTCGTCATCGTCGCCATTGCCGCCTGGCTCATCTTCCGTGAGCGGCCAAGCAGGCAGATCCTGGTCGCGATACCAGTCGTCATGATCGGGGTTGCCCTGGTCAGCGGACTGGGGCAAGAAAACGCCTTCGGCTCCAACCCGTTGCTCGGGACGTTGCTAGCCCTGGTCTCAGCGGTCTTCTACGCAGCATTCATATTGGTCTTCCGCAATGCGAACGACATCCAGGCTCCACCGGCCGGCCCGCTCATGGAGGCAACCGCCGGCGGATTGGTAACGGTCCTCCTCCTCAGCCCGTTCACCGGGGGTATCGACTTCGCGCCAACCTGGCCGGGGCACGCCTGGTTGATCGCCCTCGCGCTGGGCGCCCAGGTGGGCGGCTGGTTGCTCATCGGTTACGCCCTCCCCCGTATCCCAGCCGTCGAGACCGCAACCATCATCCTGGTCCAGCCGGTATTGACCATGATCTGGGCGTCGATGATCTTCGACGAGAGACCGTCAACGATTCAGTTGGTCGGTGCTGCCATGGTCCTGGCCGGGGTCGGCTTCGTTGCAGTCGCCCGGGCCCGGAGTGTCCCTCAGCCGGTGCCGACCACGGTCTGACCGTTCGTTTCCGAATGCAGATAGCGCCATATCCGGCGTCCCTTGCATTAGGAAGCGGGTTTCAGCCGCCGAACACCACCACCACCAGCCGACCGGTTGGGCCCTCGACAACGGCGACGCCGGCCCGGTCGTAGCCAGGCTCGTTGAGTTGGGCGAGGGCGGTTGGAGAGTCGAGCATCCCATCGAAAGCGGCGCGAGAACTACTGGCAAGGGCCAGGTTCTCACCCGCCAAGGTCGGCCTCACCCCGGCCGCAACCAGATCATCGAGGACGCTGCCGCCAGCAGGCGTGTCCCGGGAGATGCGACCAGTCGTGTACATACCCGCGGCTCGGGTCTCGGCGACATCGGTGAACACGGCGCTGGTGGTGAGTGCGTTCAGACCCTGGCCCGCGCGGTACTCGTTGATTCGGACCATCAGGTCGGCAACCTCGTCACGGACCTGTCTGATCTCGTCCTCGAGGGCGCCCGGGATGATGATGATCTCATTCCCCTCGGGTACCGCCCGGCTCGCCCCGAGAACCGACTGCAGGGCGGTCAACGAGGACAACACCTGACTCGAGGCGACCGTTTCGAAAGCCTGTTGGGGCAATGCTTCGGGCCCGGCGATTGCCTGCGCCACGGTGGATTCCTCGATGGCCTGATCCCAACTGGGAGGAAGCGGCAACACCAGGGCCAGATTGAGGACGACCAGAAGGATGACGATGCCCCAACCCAGAGCCACCGCGGCGCCACCGACCCGGTTGATCATGGTGAGACCGGGCAGGTTCATCACCTTGGACAGGTAGCGCGCAGCAACTCCCATGGCCACCCCGAACAAGACGAAGAGCACGATGCCCGCCCCAATGGCGGCGACCTCCGGGGAGACCCCGAACCGATCGGAGAGGAACTCGCCGAGGGGGGCGCTCAGCCGAAAGGCAATCCAGACCCCGAGGATGAGCCCAACAAGATCGAGGACCTCACGGACGAATCCCCGGGTCCAACCTCTAATCAGAAGCCCGGCAAGAACCAGACCGAGCACAAAATCGAGCATTGATCTGAGTCTTACGCATTACGCATCGCGTTCTGCGTAATGCGCTCAGCCGATCTCAATCCTCATTCGCTTGTTCGCCTTGCCCTTGGATTCGGTCTTGACCACCCGCACCTCACCCACCTCGAGGGTGGAAGCGACGTGGGTGCCACCGTCTGCCTGGCGATCGAGCCCGACGATGTCGATGACACGAATCTCCTCGACCCACTCCGGGATCAGGTTCACCTTGGTCCGGATCAGGTCGGGGTCCTTCAGGGCCTCGCTGCGGGCCATGAACACGACCTCGGTCGGATATCCCTTGGTCAGTTCTTCGTTCAACTTCCGCTCCACGGTTTGGCCGAACTCGACCGAGATCCCGTCGAGCTCGAAGTCCATCCTGGCCACTCCCGGGTCCATGTTCCCTCCAGTCACCTTGGCCCCGAAGTCACGAAAGATCAGCCCGGACAGCGCGTGAAGTGCGGTGTGGGTCTTCATCGTCAGATACCGCCGATCCCATTCGATGACACCCTCCACCGGTGTCCCTGGATCGGGGAGCACGGCGCCCTCAGCCACCACATGGAACGGCTTGCCCTCTCGCCGGATGGTGTCGATTACCTCGACCTCGCCGCCGTCCCAGCGGATCAGGCCGACATCGCCGGGTTGACCTCCACCACGGGCATAGAAGACCGTCCGGTCGAGGAAGAGCCCGCCCTCCAGAACCTCGAGAACCCGACCCTCGGCTCGCGCCAGATATGAATCGGTTGCGGCAAGTTCTTCGATCGGTCCGGTTCCGGCCATATTGCGGAGGCTACCGAGAGGTCGAGGCGTCAGGCACGAAGGGCTCACCGTGGCCGGGCACGATCAGTGTGGCGACATCGAGCACCCGCTCCCGGTGGACGTGGAGGTCGTCGGGGTGGGTGCAAAGCGGATCGTGGAAGGGAGCGGTCTCGTACCACCAGAGGTGGGTGAAGGCCACCAGCTCATCACCGGCCCGCACCATCGTTGTTATGTCCTGAGCGGTATGCCCCGGGGTCTCCCAGAGCGTCACATCGGGTGCGACTTCGAAGCCCTCCGCCGGACGATCGTCCCAGGCGTCGCCGTCGTAGATCGCCCAGTGATCATGAACCCGGGCATTTGGAAACAACGCGATGTTGATCGTGTGATCGGGATGGTGGTGGGATATCACAACGTCGGTGATGTCATCGGGCCGATAGCCCAACTGGGCGATCGGGTCGAGGATCACCGAACGCGAGGCCACCATCCCGGGATCGACCACGACCAGCGATTTCCCAGAGACGATGAGCGACACCGTGGAGGCGACCCGTTCGCCGCCATACCCCGCCGCCAGGACATGAAAGGTGGCCATGGCCTACATCATTGCCCGTCGAAGTCGAAAAGTCCGAGCCCAGTGACGATGTCAGTCGGCATCAACTCACGAACCGTCCCATCGCTGGTATCGAGAACGACCACGCCGCGAAGCCCGGGATAGAGCACATAACGGCTGTCGGAAGACCACACAACCTGAGGCATTCCAGGTCGCTCCGAGGTGACGGCAACTTCGGTTCCCTCGTCCAGCGAGAAGACGGTCAACCCTTCCCCGGTGAGGCCCGCGATGAGGGTGCCGTCGGGGGAAAAGGTGGCATCGAGCAACGAGCTCGCACCGGTGGGGATCACGCGACGCGATCCGTCCACATTGACCAGGGTCAGACCGTTGTCATCGACAGAAAGCCA